>NZ_FAOZ01000045.1 GCF_001536285.1 Parafrankia irregularis
GAAGCCTTCCGCCTCGTCGAACAACTCCAGGGCTACCAAGGCGAAGAAGTCCTCAGCTACCTCTTCCACGCCTACGGCACCAACCTCACCTTCGAAGACAACGAATACAACTTCGTCAAAGTCCGCGCCCAACACGGCGTCAAACGCGCCTTCGAACTCCGCGACGAACACTTCGAGATCCCCGAACCGTGAGGTTCCGGCCCGGTGGTTCCGCGGAACCGCCGGGCCGCGCAACCGCGGTCGCCGCGCTCGCGGCCCAGGCCCGACGTCGCCCGAAGTGGCTTGACGTGGCACAGTCCTCTCAACATTATCGAAGTCGACATCGACACCGAGATAGTGACCGGGAGTGACCTGGGCGTCCGCACGCGCACCCCGTGCGCGTCCGACGGCGGCCCGGCGGCGAGGAGAGGCCATGTCAGCCGACGAGCGCAGCAACAGGATGTCCTTCTTCACCTCGGCGGGCGCGCCGACGCTCGACGAGGACGGGATGATGTCGCCGCCGCGGATCGACCGGGAGGTCTACACCAACCTCGACATCAGCCCGATCGCGGACGGGCAGCATGTCACGGTGCCGTTCAAGGGCGAGGGGCCGAACGGGTTCAGCCTCGTCCACTCGTGGTTCGGCGCGGGCTTCCGCCTGCCCCGGCACAGCCATTCGGCGGACTGCCTCTACTACGTCCTGTCCGGCGAGATCATCATGGGCAGCCGCACCCTGGGCAGGGGCGACGGGTTCTTCGTGGCGGCGGACGCGCCCTACACCTACACCGCCGGTCCCGACGGTGCGGAGGTGCTGGAGTTCCGCACCTCGACCAGCTTCGACATGAACGTGCGGGACCAGACCGCCGAGCGCTGGAAGCCGATCGTCGACGCCGCGCTGGCGAACCGCGAGAGCTGGGCCGCCGCCCGCGCCGCCAGGTAACCCACCCCTTGCAACGGTTATTACATCTAGATATTTTGACAGGCACCGACCGGGGTCCGATCCCGGTGAGAGACCGGAGGTGCCTGTGCTTAGGGTGGTCCAGTGGGGCACGGGCTCCGTGGGGCGGCACGCGCTGCGGGCCGTGCACCAGCACTCCCAGTTACAGCTGGTGGGCGCGCTCGTCTACAGCGACGCGAAGCACGGCCGGGATGTCGGCGAGCTGTGCGGCCTCGGCGACATCGGGGTCCGGGCGACCCGCGACCAGGACGAGATCCTGGCCCTCGACGCGGACTGCGTGCTGTACATGGCCCAGGGCGAGATGAACCCCGGCGGCGCGCTCGACGACATCTGCCGTCTGCTCGCCTCGGGCAAGAACGTCATCTCCACCGCGGTGACCTCCCTCATCTACCCGCGCAGCTCCGGGCCGGCGACCGTCGCACGGCTGGAGGAGGCCTGCGCCGCGGGCGGGGTCTCCTTCCACGGGACGGGGATCGAGCCGGGCTGGGCCGCCGAGGTCCTCCCCCTGACGATGTCGCCGCTGTTCCGGCGGATCGACTCGCTGCTCGTCCAGGAGCTGCTGGACTACTCGACCTACGACAGCGCCCCGATGCTCTTCGACATCATGGGCTTCGGCCAGCTCCCGGACGCACCCGTCCCGATGGCCGACCCGAAGATCGCCGGTGCCGTCTTCCACGCGCCGATCATGATGGTGGCGGACGGCCTCGGCGCCACCATCGACGACTTCAGCTATGACCGGTCGGTCGCCCTCGCCCCGGCGGCCTTCGACATCACGGCCGGCCGCATCGAGGCCGGGACGGTGTCGGCCCAGCGCTTCTCCTGCACCGCCGTGATCGGTGGCCGGCACGCGCTGACCGTCGAGCACATCACCCGGGTCGGGCACGGGCAGGCACCGGACTGGCCGACCGGGCGCGGCTGGCGGGTCAGCGTCGAGGGCCAGCCGTCGATGCGGCTCGAGGCGACCATCGCCGTCCACGACGAGGACGAGAACGACCAGGGCTGCCTGGGCACCGCCATGCACGCCGTCCACGCGATCGCGCCGGTGTGCCAGGCGGCGCCGGGCATCCGGACGTTCCTCGACCTCCCCATGATCCTCGGCCGGGAGGTCTTCGCTCCGGCCCTGCCGTAGCCGACCCCGGCCGCAGGAGTACGGCGGTCGCAGCCGACCGGCCGACGCAGCCGACCGGCCGCCGGCGGCGACGTCACCTCCGGGGGCCGGCCACGCCCTCTTCGGTGAGCAGCAGGCGCAGCGCGTTGATGTCGACCTTCCCGCTGGCCAGCCGCGGCACCCGGTGCGGGTCACCCAGGACGAGCCAGCGGGTCGGGACCTTGAAGCTGCTCAGCCGGGCCCGGGCCTGCTCGGTCAGCTGGTCCGGGTCGTGCGCGGAGCTGACGACGACCGCCGCGACCTCCCGCGCACCCGCTCCACCCACTCCACCCGGGTCTCCCGCGGGCAGGTCGGTGACGTAGGCGTCGGCGACTCCGGGCAGTGCGCGCAGGGCCGCCTCGACCTCCATCGGGTACACGGTCGCGCCGCTGACCTTGAACATGTCGTCCAGGCGGCCCCGGTACCAGAGGTAGCCATCGGCGTCGAGCGCACCGCGGTCGGCGGTCCGGTAGAAGCCGTCGGCGTCGAACACCTCGCCGTGGGAGCGGCCGATGATGCCGCGCATGACGTTCGGCCCGCGCAGCCGGATCTCCCCCTCGTCACCGGGCGGGACCGCCGTCCCGGTGTCCGGATCGACGATGCGGACCTCCACACCGGCGAACGGCTGGCCGCAGCTGCCGTGCTTGTCCGGCGGCAGGTCGGTGTCCAGCCGCGAACCGCAGTAGGGCCCGAACGTCTCCGTCATCCCGAACAGGTTCGCCCGCGCCCCCTGCGCCGGCCGGGACGCCGCCGGCAGCACCGCGGGAAGGCTCGCGGGGCGCAACGCCGACAGGTCGGTGGCCGCGAACGCCGGATGCGCCGCGAGCCGCGCCGCCTGATCCGGCCAGCCGCGGAACAGCGTCACCCGCTCCCGTTCCAGGAACGCCAGCGTCCGCGCGGGTTCGGGGACAGCCTCCGCGAGCAGGGTCGCGCCGGCGACCAACGCCGAGAGCAGCCCACCACCGAACCCGCCCGTCCAGAAGAACGGCATCGGGATGTACAGGCGCTCACCGCGCCCGATCCGCCGGCAGTCCAGGCTCGCCGCGACCGCCCGCAGCCCGTTGCCATGGGTGTGCACGACACCCTTCGGCGTGGAACGGCTCCCCGAGGTGAACAGCACCACCAGGTCGTCGGCGGGACGGACGGCGTGCTCCAGACCGTCGACGACGTCGAGCAGCGCAGTCGATGGCACGGCCGCGCTGGTCGCGTCGGGAAGTTCGTCCGAGCGCCAGATCCGGCGCAGCGACGGGACCGCCGCGTGCCGGCGCCCGGCGCGGGCGTGGGCGACCAGCCCGGGCGCGACCGTCTCCAGCTCGGCGAGGTAGTCACGGCCGCGCAGCCGCGGCACCACGACCAGCTCGGTCACCGCGGCGACGCGCAGTTGCGCGAGCAGCTCGGGCGGCCGCAGCAGGGTGCTGAGCGGGACGAGCACGGCGCCGACCCGCATCACCGCGAGCGCCGCCGTCGCCCATTCGATGCCGTTCGCCATCACCAGCCCGACCCGGCTGCCCTTGCTGACACCCGCACCGACGAGACCCGCGGCGAGCGCCCGGCTGGCGTCGTCCAGCTCGGTGAAGGTGACCGCCTCGTCGTCGTTCACGAGCGCCTGGACCGCGCCGTCGAGCCGGCGCCGGAGCGCGAGCAGCGCCGGAATGGTCAGCTCCGCCGGCAGCACCACGCCGTCCCGGCCGCCGCCACCGGCGGGCGCGGTCTCGACCACGGCCTCACCCACGGTCTCAGCTTCGGTCTCAACCTGCGGCACGGAGCAGCTCCCTGAGCGCCGGGACGTCGATCTTCCCGCTGGACATGGTCGGTACCTCGTGCTCCGCCAGCAGCATGATCCGCCGCGGCACCTTGTAGGCGGACAGCTGCTCGGCAAGCTGCCGGCGCAGCTGGTCGGCGTCGACGCTGCGACCCGCGGGCACCCGCACGGCCGCGGCGACGATCTGGCCCCGGGCCTGGTCGGGCAGACCGACCACGTGCGCGGTCAGCCCGGCGACGTCCCGGATCGTCGCCTCGACCTCGACCGGCGACACGTTCGCCCCGCCCGTCTTGATGACGTCGCCGTCACGGCCCTGGAAGTAGAGGTACCCGTCGGCGTCGGCGCGGAAGAGGTCACCGCAGTGGTACCAGCCGTCGGCGTCGAAGACGTCGTGCCGCTCCCGCCCGTGGTAGCCCTCCATCAGGAACGGGCCCCGCAGCCACAGCTCCCCCACCTCGCCCGGGCCCAGCACACGCCCGTCGGCCGGGTCGACGATCCGGGCCGCGAAGCCGGGTGCCGGCTGGCCGAACGAGCCGCGCCGATGCTCGGGCTGGTCGCCCTCGTCCTCGCTGACCAGGCAGACGGACCCGGCCTCGGTCATCCCCAGCATCTGGTGCCGCAGCTGCGGATCAGTCGGCCGGACGTCCGCCGGCATGATCGAGTACAGGTTTCCGCGCCGGATGGACGACAGGTCCCGGCGGGCGAACGTCGGATCCGCGGGAAGCTGCGCCACCGACTGGGCGTACCCGTTGACCATCGTCGGGCGCTCACGTTCCAGCACGTCGAGGACGTCCGCGGCCGCCGTCGCGTTCGAGCAGACCAGACGTCCGCCGGCGAGCAACGTGCCCAGCAGCGCGTAGGCGAAGCCGCCGATCCAGAAGAACGGCGAGTTCGAGAACAGCACGTCGTCCGGGGTGTAGCGGCGGATCTCGTTCAGGTTGGCCAGGTGCCGGATCAGGGCGCCGTGGGTGTGGATCACGCCCTTCGGCGCGCTCGTCGACCCGGACGTGTGCACGATGACCATCCGGTCGCTCGCCCGCACGCCGTCCTCGGCGGCCGCCAGGACGTCCGCGCCGACCTCGGAGCCCCGCGCCAGCAGCGCCGGCACCGTCCAGGCCGGGTCGACACCCCCGACACCCCCGGCGTCCCCGGAACCCTCGGCGGTGGGCCCGAAGAGGACCTGGCGTAACACGGGAATCGACGGCGCGAACATCGGCGGTGGGGCCTGCGCGATCTCGGGCACGGCGGCCCGCAGCGCCGCCACGTAGTCGTGGCCACGGTAGGAGGTGGCGCTCAGCAGCACCCCGACATCGGCGCGGCGCAGCAGGCCGCCCAGCTCGGCGCCGGTCGAGAAGGTGCTCAGCGGCACCGTCACCGCACCGATCCGCGCCGCGGCAAGCCAGCCGACGACGAAGTCGCTCCCGTTCGGGTACAGCAGCCCGACGTGCGTGCCGCTGCCCACGCCCAGCGCCAGCAGGCCACGCGCGAGCTCACCCGAGCGCCGCTCGGCCTCGGCGTAGGTGAGCACGTCGTCGTCGCAGCGCAGAAGCGCCCGCGTCCCGTGGCGCGCGGCCTGCTCACGCAGCAGCGCCGGGACGGTCAGCGCAAGTCCGTCGCCGGCGTCGACGGTCGTAGCGATCATGATGGCGCCCGCCGCGGCGACACCGCCGGCAACCGGGATCGATCGCCCTTCACCGCGTCCATCGCCGCCTCGCACAGCAGGCGATCCCCGGCGAACAGCTGACCGGTCGAGGAGATCCTCGGCCCTTCGGCCGACCGGCTCAGGACGAAGTTCAGCTCGGTGAGCAGCGGAGTGGGCCGCCGGTAGCGCAGCGACAGGCCCGCCGTCTTCCCCGCCAGCCCCAGGTCACAGTTGTGATGCTGGATCACGGCGTCGAAGAACAGCGCCAGGAAACCACCGTGGACCAGGCCCGGCGGCCCTTCGTAGGCGATCGGGAAGGTGACCGTGCCCTCGGCGTGGTCGCCCGCGACCGTCAGCTCGTACTCGGGGAACATCGGGTTGAAGGCGCCGATGTTCCGCGAGTGGTCGAGGTAGACCCGGCCGCTCAGCCCCTCCCCCGCGTTCTCGGCGCTGCCGGCCTCGGCGGAAGCGGCGGACGCGCCGGACGCGCCGGCGTCAGCGGTGCCGACGCGCGGCGGCCCGCCCGCGGGGCTGTGGGGCCCGAGGCTGCGCTCCGCCTCCTCGAGCGCGGCCAGCAGGGTCTCGATCGCCGGATCCTCGTGTTCGAGCGCGAGCACCAGCCCGGTGACCCGCCGCAGCCGGGCCGCGGCCTCGGCGGTCTGCGCGAGCGGCGCGACGCCGAACACCCAGGGCTCCACCGGCGCCGGAGCGGGTACCGGCGCCAGAGCGGGTGCCGCGGCCGCGTGGGGTGCCGTCGCAGGTGCCGGTACCTGCTGTGTCATCGCAGCCTCCACCCTGGGCGAGGTGCCGGGGTGCCGGCCGCGTCGGCCGCCGCGGCGGTCGCCTTGGCCGCCGCCTCCGCCTCGGCCATCCCGGCCGCGTTGCCGAGCCGGGTGTAGATCAACGACTGTTCCATCGCCGCGCGGTACGGGCGGTCCAGCGACTCCCAGATCGCCCGCACGGTGCCCTGCGTCGCCGTGGACGGATGCCGGGCGATTCCCGCCGCGATCTCATGGGCCCGATCCCACAGCTGCGCCCGCTCGACGACCTCGGTCACCAGGCCGATCCGCAGCGCGGTCTCGGCGGACACCCGCTCGTCGTTGCCCATCAGCGCGATGCGCAGCGTCTCCCCGAGGCCGATCCTGCGCATCAGGCCGATCGGCTCGACCGCGCACACCCGGCCAAAGGTGACATGCGAGTCGAAGAAGGTCGCCTCGCTCGAACAGATCACCACGTCGGCCTCGTTCAGGAAGTAGAACGCGCCGGCGGTGCAGATGCCCTGCACCGCACACACCACGGGCTTCCAGCACTTCTGCCACTTCGGGCTGAGCATCTCGCCCGGGTCCTCGTGGTTCCACACGTCGTCGGGCTGGCCGAACGCCTTCTTCACGTCGAGGCCGGCGCTGAACGCCCGGTCGCCGGCCGCCCGCAGCACCACCGCGTTCACCGCCGGATCCAGCTTGACCCGCTGCCAGACGTCCCGGATCTCCTCGCACATCTGCCGGTCGAAGGCGTTCATCGCCTGCGGACGGTCCAGGGTGATGGTCGCGACCCGGTCGGGCCCCGTCTCGTACTGGATGGTCGAGTAGGTCGGCATCATGATCTCCTGACTGACCGGGAAACGGGCTCGCACCGGCTGACGCCCACCGAGGTCGGCTCAACGCCCATCGAGGTCGGCAACGCCCACTTAAGTCGGCTCAGCGCCCGCTGAAGTCGGGCTGGCGGCGCTCCTTGAACGCCAGCAGCCCTTCCTTGAAGTCGGCGGTGCGCGAGGCCAGCTCCAGGGCGAACGCCTCGTCCTGCATGGCCTCGGTCAGCCCGAGCTCCAGGCCCCGGTTGACCAGCCGCTTCGTGAGGCCGACGGCGACCGTCGCCGCCTGGCCGAGCGTCTCCACCAGGGTCGCGGCCGCCTTGTCGAGGTCGGCGTCGGAGACCGCCTGGTAGATCAGCCCCCAGGCGGCGGCCTCGGCACCGGACAGGCGCCGGCCGAGCAGCAGCAGCTCCTTGGCCCGCGCGACCCCGACGAGGCGGGGCAGCATCCAGGTCGCGCCGCTGTCCGGGCTGAACCCACGGGCCAGGAACGGCTCCCAGAACGTGCTGTCCTCGGCGGCGACGGTGAAGTCCGCGGCGAGCGCGAGCTGGAAGCCGAGGCCGGCGGCGTATCCACGCACCGCGCAGACGACCGGCAGCTGTATCTCCGACACCAGCTGGATCAGGCGGTGTGCCTGCAGTGCCGTGCGGCGCTGCACGCTGCCGGGGCGCGGCCGGGCAGCGCCGGCGGTGTTGGAGCTGACCCAGTCCGCCCCGGAACAGAAGTGCGGGCCGCGTGTCTCGATCAGCACCACCCGCAGCGTGTCGTCGGTCGAGGCCTCCTCCAGGGCGTCGATGATCCGCCGCACCGCCCCCGTGTCGAGGGCGTTGCGCCGCTGCGGGCGGTCCAGGCCGATCCGCAGCACGCATCCGTCGCGGTCAAGGGCGACACCCGGCTCGGGAGGCATGTCCACCATCGATCCGCTCCTCCAAGGCCGTCGAACGCCCCACGGCACCATCGCCGCCTCCCCTGATGGCTGGCGTTGGCGCGGTGGTGTGTGTCGCGAGCAGCCTAGGCCGCACTGGTCGAAATGTCTAGAGGTATTGCCCCCTCGCACGCAGGGCGGTGGCCGCCTGGACGGTGACCGCTCGGCCGGACGCGGCGGTGACGCCGTCGACCCGGATGCGTTCACCGAGGTCCAGCCCATGAGATGAGCCGCGGCCGCCCTGCCCCCGCCTTACTCCACCGGCCAGGCGGCTCGGATCACACCATCCTCCCAACCCTACGCACCGAACGCACTCCGACGCGGGAGCCCCGGACCGCGCGGACACCCACATGCGGACACGGTGCGGCGCCGACCTCGCCAGCACCGGCATCTCGAACAGCTCCCCCGCTCGAACCGCAAACGGCCGCCTTTACCGGGCCCGGCATTCGTGATAAGCGGGCGGTATACCGAAATGTTATAGCTGACCGCCGAAAGTTGTATTGGTCACAGTCGCCGACGGCGTCCTAGCATCAGGAAATCCTCGCGGCTCGACACCCACCGCCAATGCAGAGCGGAGAGATTCATGGAAACGGATGACCGTGACTGGGCGCAGGAACTGGGGCTTGACCGCCTGCCCACCCACACCATCGGGATGCGGGTTTCCGAGCTGCTCGACCTGAGCGGCAGAAAGGCGATCGTCACCGGGGCCGGCGGCGACGGGCTGGGTCAGGCCATCGCGAATCGCCTGGCCGGCCTCGGAGCCGATGTCGCGCTGATCGGGCGCACTTTCTGGAAGGTCGAGAAGCGGGCCGCGGAGATCGAGCAAAGGTGGGGAGTGAAGGCATTCCCCGTTCTCGCCGACATGTCGGACTGGGATCAGGTGCACCGTGCGGTCCGGGAAAGCCACGAGGCACTCGGCGGGCTGGACATCATGGTGAACAACCCCGTGATGGTCGTCGGCGGCCCGTTCGAGAACCACAGCAAGGACGACATCGACCGGACGGTGCTCGGCAGCCTGACCATGATGATGTACGGCGCCCATGCCGCGCTGGAATACCTGCTGCCGCAGGGATCGGGCCGGATCCTCAACATCGGGGCGGTCGGCGGGCGCATCCAGCAGAAGGGCCTGACGGTCTACTGCGCGTGCAAGGCCGGGGTCATCGGCTTCACCCGCAACCTCGCGCACGAGGTCGCACCGCGCGGTGTCAACGTCCTGGGCGTGGCACCCGGAATCATGATCAATCCGACCCTGCGGCAGCGGGTGCTGGATCCGCAGAGCGAGCATGACCTGGTGGGCCGCACCGCGGTGCTGAACTCCATCACCAACCAGGTCCAGCTGGGACGGGTCTGCCTGCCGGAGGAGGTCGCCAACATGGTGGCCTATCTCGCCTCCGACGCCGCCAACTACATGTGCGGCCAGACCATCGACGTCGCCGGCGGCCAGTGGATGGGATGAGGAGCCGGACATGCGCGGACTCGCAGACAGGTCGTTCATCGTGGCGGGGGGCGCGACCGGTATCGGTGCCGGGGCCGCGCTCAGGCTGGGCGAGGAGGGCGCCAACGTCGTCGTGGGTGACATCAACCTCGCCGGTGCGCAGGCGACCGTCGAGCGGATAACCCGGATCGGCGGCCAGGCGATCGCGGTGCACTTCGACCTCGCCGACGAGGAGTCCGTCCAGGCGCTGGTCGACGCGACGATCGCACGCTTCGGTGCCGTCGACGGCCTGTTCAACGTCGGCGCGGACCTCTCCCCCGGCAACCTCGGGCGGGATCGGACCCTGCTCGACACCGACCTCGACGTGTGGGCCCGCACGCTCGACGTCAACGTGGTCGGCTTCGTCCGGACGGCTCGCGCGGTTCTTCCGCACCTGCTCGCGAACGGCGGCGGCAGCATCGTCAACACCTCGTCGGGTGCGTCCGTCAGCGCCAGCGACGGCAAAAGGCCCGCGTACGGGGCCTCCAAGTCGGCCGTCAACGCGCTCACCCGGCACATCGCGACCAACTGGGGCCGGGCGGGCGTGCGCTGCAACTGCGTGATGCCCGGCCTGGTCATGGGCGAGCTGCAGGAACAGCAGAACGACATCGCGCTGCAGAAGATGTTCCTCGACCGGGTGCCCACGACCCGGCTGGGCCGCCCGAGCGACCTTGCCGCGGTGGTCGCGTTCCTGCTCTCCGACGACGCCGAATGGATCAACGGCCAGGTCTGGGCGATCGACGGCGGCGCCAACATGCGCAACTGACCCGCGGGCGAACGGCGAACAACCCGACAGACCGACAGACCGCAGGCGGACGGTTTCCCAGGCATGCACGCCCACCTGCATGCTCAAAGGAGTGATCATGGCATTACATGACGAGCTGATGGACGCGGCCCGGGCGGCGACCGGGCTCGAGCACTTCGGTGAGCGGTCCTTCGAGGAAGGCCTCGAAATCCTCACCCGCGCCCTGCGGACCGAGGCACGGCTGAACGCCACCGGGCAGGCGACGCTGCGCGGGCTTCTCGTCGGTCTCCTCTCCCAGCGCCTGCAGGTCGAGGACTGGTACCGACGCCATCCGGAGATCGACGACGAGCAGATCGTCGCGCCGCTGATCGGCCTGGGGCTGCCGCGCACCGGCTCGACCGCCCTGTCCTTCCTGCTCGCCGAGGATCCCCAGGCTCGCTCGCTGCGCATGTGGGAGGCCAACGCTCCGTGCCCACCGCCTTCTGTCGGCGAAGGCGTCGAGGACCGGATCGACCGTGGCCGGACGGAGGTCGAGTTCCGCACGAAGACGTCGCCGCGCCGCGGCCGACTCGTGCCCGCCAGCGCCACCGGGCCGACCGAGTGCCAGAGCCTGATGGCGCTCGACTTCAAGGCGCACTACTTCCAGGCCTTCGCGCACATCCCCACCTATTCGAAATGGCTGCTCGAGAGCCCGGACCTCGCCACCACGTACCGGTACGAGCTGCGCGTCCTCAAACTGCTGCAGTGGGGTTTCCCGAACCAGCCCTGGCGACTCAAGTGCCCGTCCCATCTCCTTTTCCTGGACCAGCTCGCGGAGGTCTTCCCGGACGCCCGCTTCGTCATGACGCATCGGGATCCGGCCGAGGTCATGGTGTCGGTCGCGGACCTCTACGCCGCGGTCGCCCGCTCCTACTCCGACGACATCGACCTGCCCTACCTCGGCGCGCTCAACGTCGAGCACTGGTCGGTGGGAATGGAGCGAGCGCTGGCGTTCCGGGACAAAGGTGGCGACGACCGGTTCTACGACATCGACTTCCGGTCCATGCAGCGTGATCCGATCGGTGAGGTGACCGGGCTGTACACCTGGCTGGGCGAGCCGGTCACCGCCGCCTTCGGAGCCGGAATGCGGCGCTGGTGGGAGGAGAACGCGCAGCAGCGCGAAGCCAACGTGCACCCGGACCCGGCCACCTTCGGCCTCGACATCGACGAGATCCGACCGCTGTTCGCCGCCTACACCACCCGGGCCGCGCAGTGGACCACCCGCGAGACCTCGACCAGCGGCGCAGAAGGGCACGGCCATCATGGCGACTGACCCGTCGACTTCCTTCTCCGGCGGCCTGCCCGCCGAGCGGGAGTACTTCTTCCCGGCCCGGCCGGACAATCCGCAGATGCGGGATTCGGCCAGCTTCTGGATCGCCGACGACAAGGGCGAGATCGGGCTGCCCCGGTTCGGGATCGAGGCCGTCGGCGCGAACTGGGACGAACACCTCGTCACGTTCAACCTGGTGTTCAGGGACGGCCGGGTCTACCGGCTGCGCGGCAAGGGCACCCCGCATTCACCGTTCAACGCCGCCGGCGAGCCGGCGATTCTCGGCGCCGGCGGGCTCGCGTTCGAGGTGATCGAACCGTACCGGACGTGGCGGGTGACCTACGACGGTCCGGCCGTCGCCACCACGTCGCAGCGGCTCATCGACGGCGACCAGACCGGCCCGACGGTCAACCTCCGCGTCGAGGTGAGCACCACGATGGCCGTGCCGCCGTGGGAGCAGGGCGCGCTCCTGGCGGACGCGGCCGCGCTGCTGCACAACACCAGCGACGGCGACATGATGGGCCACGGCCCGCGGATCGAGCAGTTGTTCACCGCCGCCGGAACCGTCGAGGTCGACGGGGAGACACACACGTTCACCGGCAGTGGCCTGCGGATCAAGCGGCAGGGTGTGCGGCATCTGGAGGAGTTCCGCGGGCACGCCTGGCAGTCCGCGGTGTTCCCCAGCGGGAAGGCGTTCGGCTACATCACCTACCCGCCGCACCCGGACGGCCGCCCCGTCTTCAACGAGGGCTACCTCTATCTCGGTGAGGGAAAGCTCGTTCCCGCCCGGGTGGTCGAGGCGCCCTGGCTGCGCCGGCTGGTCCCGGCGGGTGACCCGGTGCCGGTGGTGTTCGAGTCCGAGCTCGGAATCACCCGCATCGAGGGTGTCACCGCGCTGACGACGCATGACACGGCCTTCCGGCCGGAGCTGCCGAACTTCCCGGTGCTGTTCCAGGGCGAATGCCGCTACACCTGGGACGGTGAGGAGACCTACGGCATGCTCGAGCGATCCACCGTGCGCGAACTGATCGAGTGGACATGAGCGCGGGAGGCGCGAGAAGGCGGCGTCACCGCCGTCGTCATCTCCAGCCCGTCGGTGTCGGCCCAGGCCACCGTCGAGTTCCTCGAGGCCTTCGGCGCCACCTACCTGTTCCGACAGCCCGCGAGACGACCGGCAACCGGAGCCTTGACCTCCATTTCGCTGCGGTGAGAGGCAGCTCACTGCTAGAGTCCGCCACCGTGCTGGAGTTGGGCCAGTAACGGGCAGCTGTTCGGAGCGGCCGACGAGTTCCACTCGACCGCTCCGCAGCCCGGTTCCTCGGTCCGGCGAATCATCCTGACTTCGGCACACCATGCCGACGCCCATCGATGATTCGACCCGACCACCGAGGAGAGAACGTGAAACTGGGCTTTGCCATGCCGCACCTGTTGCGGCTGAAGGCCACCTGCCAGCCGTGGGAGGCAGCCGTGACCGGCGCGGACCAGACCCGGCTGGCACGGTGGGCGGAGAAGCTCGGCTACGCCATGATCGCGGTTCCCGAGCACCACATCATTCCCAGGGCACATGTCGACCTGTCGGGGCCGCACTATTTCAGCGCCTTCCCGGCCATGGGTTACTGGGCGGGTGCGACGGAGGAGATCCGGGTCAACTCCTGCATCTCGATCCTGCCGTTACAGAATCCGATTGTGACCGCGAAGGCGATCTCCACGATCGACTGGCTTTCCAGTGGCCGGGTCACGGTGACGTTCGCGGTCGGCTGGCTCAAGGAGGAGTTCGACATCCTCGGTGTTCCGTTCCACGAGCGCGGTGCGCGGGCCGAGGAGTACATCCAGGCGATCATCGAGCTGTGGACCAGTGACACACCGGAGTTCGAAGGGCGGTTCGTCTCGTTCCGGGATGTCGCCTTCGAGCCGAAGCCCGTCCAGAAGCCACATCCGGTGGTCTGGTTCGGCGGTGACGCCGACCCGGCACTGCGGCGGGTCGCCCGCTACTCGTCCGGGTGGTGGCCATTCCTCACCAGGCCCGAGGACATTCCGGCCCGGCTCGACTTCATCAGATCCCAGCCCGACTACAACGGCCGTCTGGCCGAGGTGTTCTACGGCCTGGGCACCGCCCGCATCGGCGAGGGCCATGCCGTCAGGAAGGACCCGCACGCCCGCCCTGGAATGCCGAAGCAGGAGATCATCGACCGCCTCGGCTGGTTCTCGGAACTCGGCGTCACCATGAGCTCGGTGCCCGTTCCCAGCCTCAACCACATCGAGGAATACTACGAGTACACCCAGTGGGTCGCAGAGGAGATCATGCCCGCGATTCGCTGACGTGGCAGGCACTTTTACGCACCGGCCTGGGAGTTCAGACCGGCTGGCGGCGTGTAGGGATCGAGGGCTTGCCCCATCGCGCTCCGAAGCTCTGCCGGCTCCCTCCCCCGGGTGCAGGGCCGCCGCCGTCCCTCAAACCGGCCCGGCCGCCCTCCCAGTCGGTTAACGATCACCCCCAGCGGAACTCGCGGGCCATGCGCGCGCCGGGGCGATAAGGTCCCCCCGACGTCGACGATGGGGTAGACGGATGGATACGCAACAGCCGGTGGACAGCACAGGCCCGCGCGATCGCTGGTGGGGTTCCTACGCGAGCCGGGCATCCGGGATGCTCGCCTCCGAGGTCCGGGCCCTGTTCGCGGTCGCGAGCCGGCCGGAGATCGTCTCCCTCGCCGGCGGCATGCCCGCCGTCGACGCGCTCCCCCTCGAAGCGGTCGCAGCCACCACGTCGGACCTGATCACCCGGCGCGGGGCCGTCGCGCTGCAGTACGGCTCGGCGCAGGGCGACCCGCAGCTGCGGGCCCGGATCTGCGATGTGATGGCCATGGAGGGCATCACGGACGCCCACCCGGACAACGTGGTGGTGACCGTCGGCTCCCAGCAGGCGCTGGACCTGCTCACCAGGGTGTTCATCGACCCGGGGGACGTCGTCCTCACCGAGGGCCCGACGTACGTCACGGCGATCAACACGTTCGCCGCCTACCAGGCGCGGGTCGTGCATGTGCCGATGGACGCCGACGGGTTGAACCCGGAGGCGCTCCGGGAGACCCTGGCCCGGCTTGCCGCCGAAGGCTCCCGGGTGAAGATGCTCTACACGGTGCCGACGTTCCAGAACCCGAGCGGTGTCACGCTTACGGTCCCGCGCCGCGGCGAGGTGGTCGAGGCGTGCCGGCGCGCCGGGGTTCTGGTGGTCGAGGACAACCCGTACGGGCTGCTCTCGTTCAACGGCGATCCGATCCGCGCGATGCGCGCGGACGCCCCCGACGATGTCGTCTACCTGGGCTCGTTCTCGAAGACGCTCGCGCCGGGGATGCGGGTCGGCTGGGCGCTGGCGCCGCCTCCGGTGGCGGCCCGCCTGGTCCTCGCCGCGGAGTCCGCGATTCTGTCGCACTCGATGTTCACCCAGCTCACAGTCGAGCAGTATCTGGCGACCCAACCGTGGCCCGAGCAGCTCAAAGCCTTCCGGGAGATGTACCGGGAACGCCGGGACGCCATGCTCGAAACCCTCGCCGAGACCATGCCGGCCGACAGCACCTGGACCCGGCCGGACGGCGGGTTCTTCATCTGGCTCACGCTGCCGGAAGGCGTCGACGCGAAGGCGATGCTGCCCCGGGCGATCGCGGCACGGGTCGCCTACGTCCCCGGAACCGGCTTCTACGCGGATGGATCCGGCCGGAACGCGATCCGGATCTCCTACTGCTATCCGCCACCGGACCGGGTCCGTGAGGGCGTCCGCCGGCTCGCCCGGGTACTGCGCGCCGAGCTCGACCTACGCGACACGTTCGCCCCCCGCCGTCCCAACGACCAGTGAAGGGCACCACGATGACCGACCTGGGACGTGTGCTCGTCCTCGCCGGAGGCCTGTCCGTCGAGCGGGAGGTCTCACTGAGTTCAGGCAGCCGGCTCCACGAGGCGCTGAGCCGTATCGGGGTCGACACCGAGCTCCGTGACGTCGACGACGCGACCCTGACCGCGCTCGCGGGGGACCCGCCCGCGGTCGTGATCCCTGTCCTGCACGGAACCTCCGGGGAGGACGGCACGATCCGCGAGGTGCTCGACCTGTACGGTCTGCCGTACGTCGGCGCGGAACCGGCGGCGTGCCGATCAGCGTTCGACAAGGCCGCCGCGAAGGCGACCGTCACCGCGTCCGGGATCAGCACCCCGCGGGCCGTCACGCTGCCCCGTGAGGCGTTTCACGATCTGGGTGCGGCCCAGCTCATCGACCGTGTTGTGGGCCGGCTCGGCCTGCCGCTGGTGGTGAAGCCCCGCGCGGGCGGGTCGTCGTTCGGAGTCGGCCGGGTCGAGGAGGCCGGGCAGCTCGCCGAGGCGCTGATGGCCTGCTTCGGCTATCACGACTGGGCGCTCATCGAGCAGGCCGTCACCGGTGTTGAGATCGCCGTCGGTGTCGTGGACACCGGCAGTGGCCCGATCGCACTGCCCGCGGTCGAGATCGAGCCGGTGACCGGCCCGTACGACTACGCCGCGCGGTATACCCCGGGCGCCACCACGTTCATCACCCCGGCCCGGCTGCCCGTCGCGGTGCTGGACGCCGCAGCGGCAGCGGCCGTCACGGCACACCAGGCGCTCGGGTTGCGTGACCTGTCCCGCACGGACCTGATCGTGGACGCCGCCGGAGTGCCGCAGTTCCTGGAGGTGAACGTGGCGCCGGGGATGACCGACACCAGCACCTGGCCGATGGGGCTGGAAGCCGCCGGGCTTGAGTTCGGGGTGGTGTGCCGGGAGCTGGCGGCAGCCGCGCAGAACCGGTCCCGGCGTCGCTGACCGGCAGGCACGGTCCTCCGACCCCTCCGACCCCACCGACCCCACCGACCCCACCGACCCCACCGACCGACGATCACATTAGGTACGGAATCGACCCCGAAGAGCCACCCAATCGAACCCCCGAGCGGCGATTATTTGGCGTCCTATATTTTTATGGCCGCCCAGATTGCGGATCTTGAGGGGGACATATGGCGGACGGTGTCAGGCACGCGGCGCGGCCGGCCGGAACCCGGTTGCTGGGCCTCGGGGCCTACCGCCCGGCACAGCTGATCACCAGCGAGGAGCTGGGCCACCGCTTCGGCCGCACGGCCCAGTGGATCGAGTCACGCACCGGTTTCGCGACCCGGCGGGTCGCCGCGGCGGACGAGACCGTGCACAGCATGGCGACCGTGGCCGCGCAGGAGGCGGTGCACGACAGCCAGGTGTCCGCCGCGGAGATCGACCTGGTCATCGCGGCGACCTGCAGCACCGACGGGACGGGCGGCGTCGCCGCCGAGGTCGCCGCCGCGTTGGGCGCGCCGCACGCGGGGGCCCTCGACCTCAACGCCGCCTGCGCGGGCTTCTGCTACGCGGTCGCGGCGGCCTCGGACGCGGTACGGGCCGGTTCGGCGCGCCACGTGGTCGTCGTCGCGTCCGAGAAGATGACGGCGCGGGTCGACCCCGATGACCTGGGCACATCGATCATCTTCGGGGACGGGGCCGGCGCCGCTGTGATCGGCCCGGGCGGCGACGACGCGATCGGGCCGGTCGTCTGGGGCCACGACGGCTCCCAGTCGTCGCTCATCCGGATCGACGAGACCACCGGCCGGCTGCGGATGGAGGGCCAGGCGGTCTTCCGGTGGGCCGTCTCCACCGCCCTCGACGTCGCGCTCGCCGCCTGTGCGCGTGCCGGGATCTCGCCGGCCGATCTGGCCGCCTTCGTCCCGCACCAGGCCAACCTGCGCATCGTGGACGCCGTCGCGGCCAAGATCGGCGCGACCTCGGCCGTGGTCGCCCGCGACGGCGCCGACTGCGGGAACACCTCGGCCGCGTCCATCCCACTCGCGCTGCACGGGCTGCGCCGCCAGCGCGCGGTCGCCGCGGGAGACCTGGCGCTTCTGGTCGGCTTCGGCGCCGGGCTGAGCTGGGCCGCCCAGGTCGTCCGCGTGCCCTGACAGCCTCCGCGTCCCGTCACAGGGACAGGCGCTGTCCTGCACGCGGACCGGACCGGCTGACACACTTCGAGCCATGAGCCTCACCGCTGCCCAGGGGCCGCTGGGCCCGACGCCCGCCGGGCGCTTCTCCGCCCCGGTGCCCGCCGGTGTCGTCTACGTCGAGCCGCACCCGCGCCGGGTCCAGGCCGTCCGCGACGGCCAGAAGGTGATCGACACCGAGGCGGCGGTGCTCGTGCACCGGTCGATGCGGCCGCTGGCCTACGCGTTCCCGCTCGATGTGGTGGGCACGCTGCCCTGCGAGCCGCTGCCCGAGGCACCGGGCTATTTCACGATCCCGTGGGACGCCGTCGACGAATGGTGGGAGGAGGGGCGTCGGCTCGTCCACTACCCGGCGAACCCCTACCACCGGGTCGACTGCCGGCCGACGACGCGCCGCCTGCGCGTCGAGGCCGCGGGTGAGGTCCTGGTGGACACGTCCGACACCGTGATCCTCTTCGAGACGTCGCTGAACGCCAGGCTCTACGTGGATCCGGCGCACGTCCGGACCGACCTGCTGCGGCGCAGCGGCACCACGAGCTACTGCAACTACAAGGGCCACGCCACCTGGTGGACGGCCGTGGTCAACGACACCGTCATCGCGGACGTCGCCTGGAGCTACGACGAGCCGTTGCCCGAGAGCCTGCAGGTCGGCGGCTTCCTGAGCTTCGACCCGGAGGTCTGCACGGTCACCGCGGAACTCCCGGCCGGCTCCGTCATGCCGGAGAACATGTGCGACGGCTCGTGCGCGGTCCCCGTCCGCGTGGGCTGACCGCTCCCGCTCCCCCGCGACGTATTCCCAGGAAACACAGGTGGTGTGCCGGGCCGACAATCGCGGCCGGCCCGGCACACCATCTATGCCTAGTGCTGACTGTCTGCCAGATCAGCAGTCGCGGGTGAAGGGCTTGTTGGCGAAGCGGTCGGCGAGGAAGTTCACGGCGTCACTCTGCGAGGTGAAGATGACGGTGGCGTGCTCGCCGAGATAGTCCTTCCAACGGACAGGTGCGCCCGCCGCGCAGTAGGTATCCTTCAACGCCACGCCCTGCGGCCGCGCGACCAGTTCGTCGATCGGCCAGGCGTGCCACATGAAGGTCGGCACCTTCGGCGCGACCGCGCCCAGCTTCTGCTCGTTGAGGCGGGTCTGCCAGGCCACGGTGTTCAGCGGGTTGCTCGTCGTGTAGTCGCTGATCTTCCGGAACGGGTAGATGATCAGTGATTCCACACAGTCGTCGCTGAAGTCGCCGAAGAACTTCTTGCCGTTGGCGTTGAGGTAGCTTTCCAGGTCCAGTTCGGGGTAGGCCGCGTCGAGCCCGAGGGCGGCCATCGCCAGGACGGCGAAACCGAGGCCGCCGTCAAGCTGCTTGGAGACCGCCAGCAGATCGGCGGGAATGCCGCCGGCCGAGATGGCCTTCAGGTTCAGTTCCGGGGCGTAGCTGGGCTGCAGTTCGCCGGCCCACGCGGCGGCGCCGCCACCCTGCGAGTAACCCAGCAGGCCGACGGGGTTCGCGGTGCTCAGACCGGTCTCCGGCAGCCGCTGGGCGGCGCGCACGATGTCGAGGACCGCTCGACCCTCGGAACGGCCGACGACGTAGGTGTGTGTTCCCGGGGTGCCGAGCCCTTCGTAGTCGGTCATCGTCACGGCGAAGCCCTTGGCGAGTGCCTTGTCGATGAAGCCCTGGTTCTGGGCAACACTGACCAGCGGGTTCTTCGACGGGGCGCATCCGTCGCCCAGGCCGACGGTGCCGGAGCCGAGCGAGACGATCGGCATGCCGACCGGGCTCTTGCCCTTCGGCACGTAGATCGTGCCGGAGACCGCGTTCGGCTGCCCCAGCGCGTTCTGGGAGAGGTACAGGACGAGGTACGAGCTCGCGTTGCCGGAATCGGCCTGCTTGCGGTACCAGATCACGTCACCGGGATTTCCCGCGGGCAACGGGGATGGTGGGGTGTAGAAGGCATCACCGGCCGGTCCTTCGACAGCGGCGGCGGCAGGAGTGGCGATCGCGGCCGGAAGCACGACGCCCAGCGTGGCGAGTGCCAGCGCCGCCGCGAGTGAGCCGATTTTCGTTCGTGACCACAGACCTCGGCTCGATAAGTTCGGGCGCATGTCGATCAACCTTCTTTCCTTGTCCCGGTAACGGCGCGGCAGCGGCCGCGACCGATCCCCGGAGCCGGGAGGGCTCCGGACAACAGGGCGGCCGAGCACCGCCTTCCAGCAAGTTACCGGTGGGTGTTACCAGCGGGTGTTACCTACCGGTAGGGTCCGGACCGTAGCAAGTCCGGCGCCTTTTGCCCATACCGAGACTGGAATCACGTCTCGAAGCGCCCTCGACAACGGTCTCCAGCTGCCCGGATCCCGGGGTCACCGGACCGGGGCACAGCCTTGCGGCGACCCGGTGAGCGAACGGTCTTCCCAGCTCAGGAGCGGTATCGACCGCTTCTCTCCCGCGCTGGAGGGGTGCCGGCGCGGGCGGGGCCGGGGCCACGCCGAGGCCGGATCCGGCGGGGTTCCGACGCGGATCACCACCTGGCACCAAAGTGGTCTTTCGTTCGGGGCGACCGGGTGATGCCGACGTCAGATGCGGGCGACGCCGGTCGGCGGGCGCCGCCGTTGACGGTGTTCCACGCTCCTCGAGGCCCAGTTCTCCCCACTCATGCACAACCGGCCCCCGAAGTTTCACCGCGCATGATCCCCTTAGGTGACATGTGTCTTACTCGGTGCGCTCACACGGAGACGGGGGTCTGACCGGTATGCCCGAGCACCTGACCGGGAACGTCCTGGAGGCCGACTACCTCGTCGACCTCTCCAACGTCGTTCGGCGACCGGGGCCGCGAGGGCCTGGCCTCCACCGGCTTGACCAGGTCATCGACGCGCTGATCGACCGGGACCACGACCCCGACGTGGTCCTCTACCTCGTCGCAGACCGCAGCCTCCCCCATGCCGGGCTGCCGCACGCGGACACCCGCACGCTGCGGGACTGGGAGCAGGCGGGGCTGGTCGAACTGCTCGGCGACGCGGACGTCCGGCTGCTGGAGCTCGCGGAGCTCACCGGGCTCAGCGTCATCACCCGGGACCGCTACCGCGGCCATCGCACCGAGTTCCCCTGGCTGCAGGGCAACAAGGACCAGTTCATCGAGCCGTTCATCGAGCGCGACGAACACGAAGGGCACCACGGGTACCAGGGGCCGGACGGGCCCGAAAGCCGCCTGCTCCTACGCGACGTCGACATGGGGATCGTGGACGACTGGAACATCTCTCGTTATGCCGAGCACGACGTCCTGAAAAAACAGGGTGTGCTGACCCGGTTCGACGTCCTCGAACGTGCGTGGCGCTGCCCGCATCACGCCTGCACCCTCTATGACCGCGACCACGGCAGTTTCGTGCTGATCCCGCGGATCCGGGCCGGCGAGCCGACCTGCGAGCTGCACGGCTCGCGGCTGCTCGACGAAGGCCCCCGCCCCGGCGCCGCCGCGATGAAGGTCCTCGTCGACCGCAGGTGCGTCGACCGGTTCGTCATCCCCTCCGGTACCGAGGTGGTGGTCGGCCGGGCGCCGGTGGACGGCTATTCCCTCGACCCCTGGCTGGCCAACCACGAACGCCTCAAGGTCAGCCGCCGCCATTTCGCCCTGTCGTTCGCGGACGGGAACCTGACCATCCGGGACGTCAGCACGTACGGCACCCACCTTCAGCTCGCGCCCGGTTCCCCGCTGACGGTCCTGCGCGGCACCGAACGAATCCTGGGCGTGGGCGAGAAGGTGCGATGCACCCGCCGGATCACCCTCACCCGCAGCGGCCGCCGCTTCCCGAACGAACTACGCACCAAGCGTGCCCAGCTGACAACAGAAGACCACGAGGCCACCCAGTAAGCCAGAGCTGTCGTGCTGACCGATTAACCCACAACCCGCCGACGACGACCGGCAAGCATACCCACGCGCGCGGACATACCTGTCCGCACGGGCCCGACAGGCAAGTCCGTGGCGGGCCTGTTTGACGGCAGCCTGTACCCACGTCCGGGTGCGGCGTTCGAGTGATTAGAGTTGTGCGCCACGCGCCGGCGCAGGCGCGACTCAGAGCCGGTCACGCGCGCCTGTTGCGCATGTCCTGACAGGGGAGACACCGGGTCATGCTTTTTGACCGGGCACGGGTGGCAGCGACGCTGCCCGGCTACGATCTCGGCAACGAAATCGGCGCGGGATCCTTCGGACTGGTACTGGCAGGCTGGCACCGCAACCTGCAACGCGAGGTGGCGATCAAGGTGCTGGCCCCGGGTGGGCGTCGCCGGCCCTTCGGCGCCGACGAGGCGCAGATAATGGCGAGTCTCGACCACCCGCATATCGTCCGCGTCCATGACTTCCGCCCAGGTGACGACTTCGATGTGATCGTGATGGAGATGCTGGCCGGCGGCAGCCTTTCCCGCCGGCAACGAGAAATGGGTCAGGAGGAGTTCTGCGCGGTCGGTCTGGCGGTCGCCGGGGCCCTGAGCTACGCGCATTCTCGTGGCGTGCTGCACCGTGACATCAAGCCCGACAATGTGATGTTCGATTTTGCCGGCCATGTGAAGGTGGTCGATTTCGGGATCGCGAAGCGGGTGTTCGGGTCCGCGGCCACCGCGAGCGCGGTCATCGGCACCCCGTTATTCATGGCACCTGAGCAGGTCGCACGCGGCCGGCTTGGACCGGCCACAGATCTGTACGCGTTGGGCATGATGCTCTTCCTGCTGCTCGCCGGGAAGGCTCCCTTCGACGGTGAATGGTCTGACGAGGTCTTCGGAGAACCTCACCTGGCACGGCCCGGCCACAGTATTCGGCGCCCGGCCGGGATTCCTCCATCAGTCGCCGACGTAATACTGCGGGCGCTGGCGAAGGACCCGGGGGGCCGGCCGCCGTCGGCGAAGGCATTCGCGGTCGACCTCGCCGAAGCGGCCGCGGACAGCTACGGCCCGGGCTGGCTCGGCCGCTCGGGGATCCGGGTGCATCTGGACGACGACGTCCGAGCCGCCGCCGAGGCTCGCTCCGTTCTCCCGATCGCGGTAGCGGCCGCGACCATTCCGCGAACGATCGACCCCGGTGGCCCGACGGCGCCAGCTCCGAATCCGTCCCGGTCCGCCCGGTCTGGGCAGCAGCAGCAGCAGTCGCGCTCGCATCGCCGCTCCACACGGCCGCGATTCCGTCGGCGTGGCGTGGCGGCCGCCGGCGTGCTGCTGCTGTCCGCGGTTGCCGCACTTCTCTTCGCCACCATCAGCCGGGGGGCAGGTGACACCAGGCCCCACCAGGTGGGTCTGCTGGCGGGCCACACCGACTGGGTGACGGCCGTCGCCTTCTCTCCGAACGGGCGCACGCTTGCCAGCGGTGGTCGAGACAGAGCGGTGCGGCTGTGGGACGTGAGTGATCCCTTCCACCCGCATCAACTCGGCTCTCCGCTGCTCGGACATACCGACGGAATCACCTCGGTTGCCTTTTCTCCCGACGGGCGGACCCTGGTCTCCGCTGGCAAGGACAGCGCAGTGCGCCGGTGGGACGTCACCGACCCGTCCAGGGCTCATTCCCTCGGCGCCCCGCTGCCGGTGGCCGCCGGCTATGCGCACGCGGTGGCCTTCCCGTCGTCCGCGGGCCGCAGCCTGGATGGACGTGTCATGGCCAGCGGCGGCGCGGCCGGCATGGTTCAGCTGTGGGATCTCACCGACCGGGCTGCACCGCGACCGTTCGGGCAGCCGCTCGCCGCACACCACGACCGGGTGTGGTCGGTCGCGCTGTCCTCAGAAGGGAGAACGCTGGCCAGTGGCAGTCTGGACGGCACCGTGCGCCTGTGGGACGTGACGGATCCGGCTCTTCCTCACTCGCTCGGTGCCCCGCTGGACGGTCACCCCGGCGGCGTCTACACGGTGGCGTTCGCACCGGATACCCGGACGCTCGCCAGCGGCGGGAAGGACGGCCTGGTCCGTCTGTGGGAGGTGACCGACCCCGCCAGTCCACGACCTCTCGGGCATCCACTGGCTGGCCACAGCAGCCTCGTCTGGTCGGTGGCGTTCTCTCCGGACGAGCGCACTCTGGCCAGTGTCTCCGCGGACCAGACTGTGCGGTTGTGGGACGTCACCGACCGGACGTCCCCGCGCCCTCTCGGGCAGCCGCTGGTCGGGCACACCGACTGGGTGACATCAGTCGCGTTCTCCCCGAACGGGCGCATCGTGGCCAGCGGCAGCTGGGACAAAACCGTCCGGCTGTGGGCGGTGCCGTGACCGGACGAGCGTCCGGCCACGAACCAGAACCGGCGGATCCGGCACGCTGAACCGGCGGATCCGGCGCGCTAGCCGATCCGGTGCGCTCCCGGGGACGGGACGGCGCGGAAGTGGGTGGGCGGCTGAAAGCCGAGCCGGGCGAACTCCCGCCTCACCTCGACGGCCACCTGGTCGGCCCGGTCCTCGTCGACGAGGGCGATGACGCAGCCTCCGAAACCACCGCCGGTCATCCGGGCTCCGTACGCCCCGGCGGCGACGGCGGCCGCCGCGGCGACGTCGAGCTGAGGGACGGTCACCTCGAAGTCGTCCCGTAGCGATATGTGGGAAGCGGTGAGCAGCGGCCCGATCGCCCGCACGTCACCGCCGCCGCCGCCGCGCAGGATCGCGGCGGTCTCAGCGACGCGGGCGTTCTCGGTCACCACATGGCGGGCGCGCCGGCGCAGCTCCGCATCGGCGAGCCCGCGGACGTCGTCCAGGGTCGCATCACGCAGGGCTGGCAGGCCGAGCTGCCTCGCGGCCCGCAGGCAGGCCTGTTGGCGGGCCGCGTACTCACCGTCGACCAGGGCGCGGACGGTCCGGGTGTCGATCACGAGCAGGGTCAGGCCGGCGGCGGCCAGGTCGAAGAAGATCTGCTCGGATGTCTGGCTTCGGACGTCGAGCAGCAGCGCATGCCCCGCGGTGGCGAGCAGCGACGCGGACTGGTCGAGGATCCCGCACGGAACACCTACGAAGTCGTTCTCGGCCCGCTGGGCCAGTCGGACCAGCTCCGGGCGGCTGACCGCGAGGGAGAACAGATCCCGCAGGGCGAGCGCGGTGGCGCATTCCAGCGCCGCCGAGGAGGACAGCCCGGCGCCCTGCGGAACGTCCCCGTCGACGACGATGTCGACGCCGCCGAGGTGATGCCCTGCCTCGCGCAGCGCCCAGGCGACACCGGCCACGTAGGCCGCCCAGCCGTCGACACCGCCGGGGCTGTCAGCTCCGCTGCCCACCCTGTGGCTGCTGGCGTCGCCGGGTTCCAGCTCGTCCAGCCGAAGGGTGCGTCTGTCGTCGGGCATCTGGGCCGAGTGGATGACGAGATGGCGGTCGTCGCGGCGCGCCGCGGCGACGACGACCCGCTGGGGCAACGCGATCGGCAGCGCCAGCCCCTCGCTGTGGTCGGTGTGCTCGCCGATCACATTGACCCGGCCAGGCGCGACCCACTCCCCCTCGGGCGTCCGGCCCATGACAGTCCGGAAGATCTCGGCGGCATCCGACACGCTGCTCACCGATGCATCATCCTCAGGACCGCGGCCTCCTCACCGACCAGAGGGGTTCAGCCCGGTCAGGCAGGGATTTTCCCGGTCTGCCCCTGCGCGCCGTCCGACCTGCCGCGGGCCGTGGGCGGCCTGCCCAGCGCCGGCATCGCCGACGCCAGGCAGGCCGGGGTTCACCCGCCACCGGCGACGAAGCCGCGATCAGGCACCGTCGCCACGCTGGTCACCGCACGGCCACCCTCCGCGCGCCGGTTGTTGTGTCCGTGCCGCCGACAGCTGCTCTCCGCGCGCCGGTTGTTGTGTCCGTGCCGCCGACAGCTGCTCTCCGCGCACCGGCGACCGGGCGCGTGTTGCCGACAGCCGATCTCACCGCGCCAGGAAATCTGGGCGCCCAGTTGTTGATGACGTCGCCGACCCAGTTGGCAGCTGTGCCAAGCCACGGCCATCTGGCAACCGCCGCCCGACCGAGCGCCTTCAACGAGTTGGCCAGTCTGGTCATGACCTCCACCCCGTGCCTTTCGACCCAGGGCCCGGCCACGCCCTCCCAGAGGCCGTTGCCGGCCCAGGCGTTCGCCAGCGCGACGCTCAGGACTTCGAACCACTCCTCACTGTTCAGCGGCCTGTTGTTGATCTTTGTCAGCATCATCTTGTAGACGAAGGTTGCGACGAAGCCCCCGAGCACCGCGCAGGTCGTCTTGGCCAGGACGCCCGCCGGACCGAGCATGGCGATCATCCCGAGCAGGCAGGTGAGCCGGACCACCACCCCCAATGCGGAGGTGCCGACCGCCAGGAGCGTGTTCTGCCACCAGGTCGTGTTTGTATGCACCTCACCCGACTCGACGGTGGCGACCAGACTTGTGCCCTTCACCGCGAAGGAGCCGTCGAAGTCGTTCACATCGACGGGACGGCTGCCCGGCAGCGCCAGCGGATAGGCGGTCAACCGCTGTTGGATTGTGTCGCTCAGCAGCGCGTTCCGCCCGTTCGTCTCGGCGACCCAGGAGTTCACCAGGCCCCGATCGAACCCCGCGGGGAGCGGTATCCTCACGGTCCCCTTGCCGTCGGCGACCGTGAAGCTGTATCCCGCTACCGCATTCGTTCCGGATCCGGCCGGCGAGGACCCGCCTGGGTTCGGCCCGGCCGGTGAGGACCCGCCTGGGTTCGGCCCAGCGGCCTCGGCGGTCCGGGTGAGTGTGCACACCAGGGCCAGCGCGAGGAGGATCGCGATCGATATCGCTCCCCGCCTGCGCCTTCGCGTGGATAAGCCGAATTCCATGCCACTCATTTCAGGCACATTCCCTCCGTCTTGGTGGGCAGGTCCGAAGAGTTCTTTGGCTGGCATTGGAATGAAACCGCGAGGGCCTCGCCGGAAAGTTTCCCCCGTATGAACAGACATCGAATCCATGGTGCGCCGCCAACCATCGAGGTGATTGGCGTGAAGCAGCCAAAGCCCGCGTTTCCGGCAGACGATTACCCTCGACTGCCCGCGGAGAATCCAGGTGACCAAAACGCCTGGATTATTGGGGCGGCCGCTACCCGGCCATCATCGGCCTATGGCGCAACGGCTGTTCGGTCATCTCGGCGACGGCCTCGTCAGTGATCCGGGAGATCGTGTCCTTCGACACCGACGCGCCGTAGACCTCGGCGAAACGCACGGAGATCTCGCCGGTGGTCAGCCCGCGGGCGGCCAGGGACAGCGCACGATCTGATCGATGCCGTTCAACCGGCGCTTCCTTTTACGCACGATCACCGGCTCGAAACTGGCGGCACGGTCCCGAGGAACATCGATCTCGACCGGGCCGATCTCCGTCAGGACCGTCGTCGTCCGGATCCCGTTCCGGGAGTTCCCGTTGTCACGGCCCGCAGGGTCGTGCTTGTCGTAACCCAGGCGCGCTCATCTCCGCTTCCAAAGCGGCTTCGAGCACGGTCTTCGCCAGCCCGGTCAGCAGCCCACCGGGCCCGACGAGGTCCACGCCCTCGGCACGGGCCTTCGCGATGGGCTCGGCGGCCAGCTGCTGGTGATCGATCGGGGTCGGCATGGGATCGAGCGTCTCGCCCATGATCAGATCTCACCAGGTGGGTCGGGCGTCCGCGACGCGGCGCCGTCAGGTCCGTGCTGGAAATGCCGCCAGCTCGGTCACCTCCCGCAGGGTGCGGGTTCCGGGTGACAGGCGGCGTGCGTCCGCCTCGCCGAGCACCCGCTGCAGTGCGGCGTTGACCGGGGTCGGGACGCCGTGCAGCCGGCCCAGCAGCACGATCTCGCCGTTCAGAAAGTCGGCTTCGCTGGGTACGCCGCGGGCGAAGCTCTGCCAGGTGGACTGCCGGCCCGACACGACGCCCGAGTTCGGATCGATCCCGAACGTGGAGAGGTCCTCCGTGCGTTCCGCGGCGGTGTCGGCGACCGAGAGACCGGCGGCCTCGAACACGGCTCGGGCCTCCGCGACGAGGCGCTGGCCGAGGGCTGACCGCTCCTCGTCATCGTCGCCGGCCAAGACCTCCAGCCCGTTGCGCACGCTGTGCAGCAGCTTCGCAGCCTTCCAGCGGGTGACGTCGTCCGTGAGCTGGACGATGTACCCCGCACGGCGCAGGTCGGCCGCGACGCCCTCCAGTGCCGGGTCGGTGCCACGCGGTGCGCCACCGACGGTGAGGACGCCGATCGCGTCACGCGCACCCGAGCGCACCTCGCCGACGTTGTGGTAGTGGGCACTGGTGAGGATCGTGCCGCCGAGCACCCGCGCGAACCGGCGCAGCGCGATGCGGTCGGCGTCGAGGCCGTTCTGCAGGGTCAGCAACGGAAGCTCGGCCGCGACCCCCGGCCCGCCGTCGAGGTCGACCGGCCGCCACGCCCAGGTTCGCACGGCGGCCTCGGCGTCCTGCACCTTCGTGGCGAGCACGAGCAGGTCACCGCCGCGCAGGTCGACCTCGTCGGGGTCTGACGCGGTGGACACACGCACGGTCCGCGGTTCGCCGTGCTGCACATACCGCAGGCCGTCCTCACGTATCCGCCGGATGTGCTCTCCGCGGCCGACCAGCACGTGGTCGATGCCCGCTTCGGTGAGCTGGGCGGCGAGCATGGCGCCCACCGCGCCCGCCCCGATGATGATGTAACGGGTCACCTGTGTGATCCTGCGTCAGGAAGATCCGCCACGTCCAACGACGAAGCCCGATGACGACCCATCATCTTTCCCGATGGATGCGGGCCCTTCTCCCAGGCAGACACGAGGCCCCGGCGACGGCCGCCCTCCCCGGCGGACCGCCGCCCGGGCCCGCGGCCCGGGCGGGTTACCAGCTCAGCTGGTTACCGGCCCAGCGGGTTAGCGGCTCAGCTGGTTAGCGGCTCAGCTGGTTACCTGCTCAGTGCAGCGGGTTCTTGGCGGGAACGGCCGCCGACATGTCGGTGATCTCCGCCCAGCGGTCGGCGACCTCGGCCAGAGTCGGGGGCTGCTCGAACTGCACACCGGCGTTCTGGAACAGCTGGACCCGCTGTACGAGCCCACCGCCGAGGACGAGGACCGAGCCGGTGTCGGTGCACTCATCGGTCATCAGCTGGGTCACGACGGGCGCGACGAACGCGGTCGAAAGCTTGGCGAGAAGGTCGGCGGAGGCGATGTCGGCGGTCATCCGGGTCGCGGCGATCGGGGCGATCGCGTTGGCGGTGATGTCGTACTTCGCGCCCTCGATCGACAGGGTGTTGATGAGACCGACCAGGCCCATCTTCGCGGCGCCGTAGTTGGACTGGCCGAAGTTGCCGAACAGGCCGCTGGTCGAGGTGATCACCACGATGCGCCCGTACCGCTGCTCGCGGAAGTGCGGCCACAGCGCGCGGGTGATGTTGTAACCGCCGTACAGGTGGACCTGGATGACGGCATCCCACTGCGCGTCGGTCATCTTCGCGTATGAGACGTCACGCAGGATCCCGGCGTTGCTGACCACGCCGTGCACGGCCCCGAAGGCGTCGAGGGCCGTCGCCACGATCGCGGCCGCGCCCTCGGCGGTGGCGACGCTGTCGTAGTTGGCGACCGCCTCCCCGCCGGCCTCCCGGATCTCGGCGACGACCTTGTCCGCCATCTCCGAGCCGGAGCCCGACCCGTCACGGGCACCGCCGAGGTCGTTGACGACAACCCGCGCTCCGTTCGCGGCGAGCAGCAGGGCGTACTCCCGGCCGAGCCCACCCCCGGCACCCGTGACGATGATTACGCGACCGTCGACTCCCGACATCCCATCCTCCTGACACCCACGCCCCCGAACGCACCACTGCGTTCTGGCTCGGATGTTAGTTTCCGGACGTCGAGCAGGTACCGGGGCAGCGGCGCACAGCACACGGCATACGGCACACCCGAAACGCCAGCGCACGCCCACACCGCGGCGGGCGTCTCGCGGAGCCGGCGGATCACGGGAGCCTACGCACTCACAGGAGCCTGCGCAGGAGGCGTCGCGCCCGCTGCGTGTACGGCGGGTAGACGAACCGGAGGTCCGGCCGGTTGCTCCGGGCGAGGACCGCCTCGCGGTGGCTGAGCGTCTGGAAGCCCCACTCACCGTGGTAGGCCCCCATCCCGCTGGCGCCGACCCCGCCGAACGGCAGCGACGGGACGAGACAGTGCACCGCGACATGGTTGATCACCGCGCCGCCGGCGGGGACCTGATCGACGACCCGCCGGGCCAGCGCCCGCGACCCGCTGAACACGTACACCGCGAGTGGCTTGTCGCCTCGGTTGACGTACCGCACCGCCTCCTCGACCGAGTCGACGCCGAGGACCGGCAGGATCGGGCCGAAGATCTCCTCCCGCATCAGCGGCTCGTCGGTCCCGGGATCGACGACGACCGTCGGTTCGATCGTCAGCGCCGCCTCGTCGACCGCGCCACCGCTGACGATGGTGCCCTTGGTGGACTGCAGATAGCCCGCCAGCCGGTCGAACTGACGTGCGTTGACGATGCGCAGCCCGCCGGCCGCACCCGCGCGGAACTCCGCGATCGTGGCTATGATCCGCTCGAGGAGCCGGTCCTTGACCTGCTCGTCGACAAGGATGTAATCCGGCGCGATACAGGTCTGCCCGGAGTTCATCAGCTTCACCCAGACGACCCGGCGCGCGACGACGTCCAGGTCGGCGTCCGGTGCCACGATCACCGGGCTCTTGCCGCCGAGCTCCAGGGTGACCGGGGTGAGGGTGCCCGCCGCCCCGGCCATGATCTTGCGGCCGATCTCCGTTCCGCCGGTGAACAGCGCATGGTCGAAGCCGGCCGCGAGCAGCCCCTGGGTAAGCTGCCCGTCGCCTTCCACGACCCTGACGGCGTCGGCGTCGAGGTATTCGGGGATAAGCCGGGCCAGCAGAGCGGACGTCGCCGGAGCCAGCTCTGACGGTTTGACGACGACACAGTTGCCCGCCGCGACCGCGGCGACCAGCGGCGCGAGGCACAGGTAGACGGGGTAGTTCCACGGCCCCACGACGAGCACGACGCCAAGCGGCTCGTACTGGACCCAGCCGGCCCCGGGCCACTGGTGCAGCGGAAGACGCTGGCGGCGCCGGCGCATCCACGACCGCAGGTGCCTGCGGGCGTACACGGCCTCGGCGCGGGACGACCCGATGTCGGCGAGCCAGGCCTCCATCTCGCTGCGGCCCAGATCCTGCTCGAGCGCGCCCGCGAGATCGCTCTCCCGCTCGTCGAGCAGCCGGATCACGGCATCGAGCTGGGCCAGCCGCCAGGCCACCGGCCTCGTGTGGCCGGTCGCGTGCAGGGCGCGCAGCGAGGTCACGAGCCCGGCGGGGTCCGGGGCCCCGGTGACGTCGTCGCCGAGGTGTCGGGTCGTCATGAAGCACTCCGGGACGAGGACGAGGAGGTCACGTGGTCGGGCGCCATGCCCTCGACGCCCATCATCCGGCACGGACGTCCAGATGCCTCCGGGTGCGGGCGCACAGGGTGTTGATCAACCATTCCACAAATCGGAATCCGGGACGCGGGTTCGTCCAACCTGAGGACAGGAGCTGACCTCAGCGGGCGCCACGCTGGGTCTCGACCCCACCGAGGCGCGCCGAGGCGCACATCCACAGGAGACACAGCCCATGACCATCCTCGTCACCGGTGCCACCGGCGCCGTCGGCAGCCACCTTGTCAACGCCCTGCTCGATCAGGGCGAGACCGTGCGCGCACTCAGCCGCGATCCCGGGAAGGTGTCGCTGCCCGCCGCCGTCGAGGCCGTCGCAGGTGATCTCGGCGACGCCTCCACCCTCGGCGACCTGGTGTTCGGCGGGGTGCGGCAGGCCTTCGTGTTCCCCGCCGAAAGCGGAGTGGAGGCGTTCATGACCGCGGCGATCGCCGCCGGCGTGGAACGTTTCGTCGTGCTCTCCTCACTCGCCGCGGCGAAAGAGCATGCCCGCGACGAGGGCTCGGCGAGCCAGCTCCACCACACGGCGATCGAGGCGGCCGTGACCTCGCGCACCGATGCCTGGACGATCCTGCGCCCAGGCACCTTCGCCAACAACCTGCTCGCCTGGGCGTGGCCGACCAGGAACGGCTGGCCGATCCGCGCACCGTACCTGCGGTCCACCCAGGCGCCGATCCACGAGGCGGACATCGCGGACGCGGCCGCGGCGGCACTGCTGCGCGACGCCCTGATCGGCCGGGCGATCCCGCTCACCGGCCCACAGTCGCTGACCCGCGCCGAGCAGATCGCCGCCATCGGCGCGGGCATCGGCCACGAGCTGCGGTCCGTCGAGATCACCCCCGAGGAGTTCCGCGCCGACGTCGGCGAGTTCATCCCGGAGCCGATCGTCGCGATGCTGCTCGCCTACTGGCATGACACCCTCACCGAACCGGACCGCGTGCGGCCGGGCGTCACCGAGCTGACCGGCCGACCCGGCCGCACGCTCGTACAGTGGGCACACGATCACCGCACCGATTTCGCCTCCGTCACGGAGCGGTGACGTCCTCCGCCGCACATCTTCGGCCAAAGGCAACGGCGACGGCGGGTGCGGTCGTGGTTCCGCGTTGCTCGACGACGAGCGACGCCGGCGGACCCGCCCACGTCCGCCACGTCGTCACCGAGCTCGTCGTCGCCGAGGTCAACGTTCACACGAGCTGCGTCCGGGACGCCCCAGGAGCACATCAACGCGCGATGTCAAGGCCCCGACGCGATCTCTGGATCGGCGCTTGATCCTCTGGTGGCCGGGCGTAGCGTCAGACGCCCCCGCGAGCGTGTAGAGTCATCCTCGGTTCGGGCGAGCAGCCCAGAACCACCACTCGTCCGGGTGGCGGAATGGCAGACGCGCTAGCTTGAGGTGCTAGTGCCCTTTAACGGGCGTGGGGGTTCAAGTCCCCCCTCGGACACGTTCCATTACCCCACGGTAACTTGTGTCGATCTTCATGTCGGCCCTTACCGTGGAGGTCGTGGGGTGGTAGGTCAGGCGTAGCTGGAGTGAGCGGTACAGATCCGCCTTCTCTGCCGGCTCCGCTTCCGCCAAGGCGCTGGCGATGTCGCCCAGCGACTCCACGATCTCACTGATCTCCTCGCGTGTCAGCTTCCCTGTGTCGTTCTTGTTTGCCTCACGCAGCTCCCGCTCGGCGGCGGTCTTCTCGGCCTGTGCCTGGGCGATCCATCCGGTCACGACCACCGGGTCGGCCCCCGCGTCCAGGGCGGCCCGGTACCTCGTGAGTTTGGCGTTGACTTCCTCGATCGTCTGGCGGGCGCGCTGGACGGCCCGATCGTCCTCGGAGGGACCCTCCTGCGCGGCCACCATGGCGTCCAGGGTCTCGGCCAGCCGGGGTGGCCTGAGCGTGTCCGCGAGCCACCTGTCGAGCGCGGGGACGAGGACGTCCTCGCGGACGTAGACGTTCGCCTGATGCGCGATCGTGTTGGCCAGGGCGTATTCCTGTGGGTAGCGGCACCGGTAGTAGGCCTCCCCGCGGACAGTGTGGCCCTGCATCTTGCGATCGCAGACACCGCAGTGAACCGCGCCGCGCAGGGCGTACGGCTGGCGTGTCCGCGGGGTCTTCTGGTCACCTGCTCCTCTCCCCCGGCCGGCGAGAAGCTGCTGCGCCTGGGTGAACGTCTCGATGTCGATGATCTCCGGGTGGACCGCCTCCTCCGACCAGATCCACGTCTCCGCGGAGTTCCACCGCAGCTTGGTGGTGTGGCCGAGGCTGACATCCTCGACGTCGAGGAGCACCTCGTCCTTACGCTGGCGGTTCCAGACCTGCCGCCCGGTGTAGCGGGGGTTCGTCAGGATCGCCCGGACGGCCCCCTTCGACCACGCCTTCCCGCTGCGATGGCTGTTACGGGCAGGATCATGGGCGGACGGACTGGGGATGCCGTCCCTCGTCAGTCCTTCCGCGATCGCGAAGATGCCGCGGCTGCGGAGGAACTCGACGAAGATCCGAACGACGACGGGTACGGCCACCTCGTCCAGTGCGAGGCCGTGGAGCTGCCGGCCGTCAGCGGCCTTGGACGGGTTCGGATGCGGGCCCAGATCGATCAGCCGATAGCCGTACGGGGGTCTGCCGCCGAGGAAGCGGCCTTCCACCTTGGCCTGGGCGGCCATCGCCGCGCGCACCCGCACCTTTACCCGGTTGCGTTCCCCTTTGGACATCCCACCGAACACCGACATGATGAGGTCGTGGGCCTCGTTGTCGGGATCGATCGGCCCACCGACCTCGGGTACCCACAGGGGTACCTGGTAGTGACTGAACAGTGGGAAGACAAGGCCGAACTGGTTACCGTAGAAGGCGCGCTGCGGCTCACCGATGACCACCGCCTCGAATCCGCGGCGAGGATCTTTAAGGTCCTGGAGGAGTTTGTTGGCCATGGGGCGCCGCTGCCAGGGAAGGGCGCGGGACTGGCCGGCGTCGAAGTATTCCGCGACGATCTCACCGCCATGTGGCTCGATCAGCGCCTTGGCCCGGTTCATCTGCCACGCCCGCGAGGACTCGGGATCCTGGTTGTCCTCCGTGGAGCATCGACCCTCGAACGCGAACCTGATCATCAGCGGATTCCTCTCTCTAGCTATTCCCTCGCCGTCGAGGTTCTGTCGTTATTTTTCGGCGGACCATCCCCGGTGGCGTGCCGCCGATGAATGATTCGGATCACCCGCAGCAGGGACAGTGCGATTTGCGGCGTCATCTGCGGCGGACTGGGTGGCATGACGACGTGAACCTTGGTTTCACATTCTCCGCTTCGTTCGCCCGTCATCGTACGCATATTTCTTTGGCGTCTACGGAAGCCGCTGCGCGAACAGGGTACTTCCAGGCGATAACTGGGTGCGGGAATCGCTCGGACGTGTTCACCGATCACTTCCCGCGCCCATCCGGCGTCTCAGGGCCGAAAGAATTTTCGTCGCTACCCAGGTCGCGTCCAGGAGGGATGGGAAATTCCCAGGGCGGCAGGTGCGGGCTGATGATCGCGGCCTCGGGGGTGGTGAGGAGTTGGGCGCGGAGGAAGGTGCGGCCGTCGATGATCGGCTGGTGGGCGTGCGGGCAGACGATCCACTGGTCGGGTGGGACGGGCTGGCCGGCGTGGGTGCGGCCCCAGACGGTGGCGCCGGTGTAGACCGGGTTGGCCAGGACGCGGGCGACGTTGGTGGAGGTCAGTTGCCAGGGCCGCCTGGTGGCGGGGCTCACCAGCGGGACGAGACGGTCGTTGTGGACGGCGCGGAGGCGGGTGGCGATGGCGCGGGGGCTGAGTTCGTCCTCGACACGCCACTGGTAGATCGTCCCGATGATGTAGGCGGGCCCGGGGGCGATGACGAGGCGGATGCCCTGGCGGACCCGCCCGTCGGTGCCGAGCTCGGTGATGCGGCGGGGGCGATAGCCGAGGGGGACGGGACCGAGGTGGAAACCGGCGCGGACCAGGTCGATCTGGGCGACGCGGGCGCGTTCGGTGGTCCAGGCGTGATGGTCCGCGAGCAGGAGTGCCCGCCGCGCGGCACGGGCGGTGCGGCGGTGGGTCAGGCGCCACCACCAGCTGGGCTGGCCGGCCGACGTAGGCGGGGCAGGCGGCAGCGCGGGAATGGGCAGCAGATCGGACATGCGGGGCTCCAGCCAGAGCGAGAGCCGCCCGCGGCGGCGTGAACACACCCCGCCCCGGCCAGCGGAGGGGTGGTCTAGGCGGCCGAGTGGGGCGAGGCGTCGAGGGCGGCGCGCGCCGGCGATGGGTCCGGCGGTCGCGGATCGTGCGCTCGCTGACCGTCGAGGCGGAAGACGATCACGTCCTGGTGGACCGGATAGGCCCGTGCTCTCAGCGGCGGTCGGTCGGTGCCGAGATCCCGTGTGTAGGGGACGGCGGTGAGCGCGACGACCCGCTGCACAGGTCGCCAGCCGGTGTCCCGGCCGGCGACGGCGACCTGACTGGCCAGATCCATCCCGCCGCCGACGTGGTACGCGGCGATGACGACGAGGTGCCCGCCGGGCCGAAGCAGACCCTTGTACGTGGCCAGCTGTTCGCGTAGCCGGTCCCCGGCCGGACCCGCCGGGTCGGCGGGGTCGGGTGGTCCGATCGCGGTCAGGACCAGGTCGACCGGTCCGAGTCCGGTCCAGGACTCGGGGTTGGGCAGCCGGTCGAGGATCATGCCGTCGCCGCGAGCGCCGCGGTCCTTCGCCCGGGTGAGCGCGGCGCGGGCGGCCTCCCACCGGCCGGGGTCGGTAGTGATGCCGACGGCGTGACGGCGGGCGTGCACGGCCTCGGTCACGACGGCTCCCGGCTCGCAGTCCGGGTCACAGATGGTGTCTCCGGGCCGGCTGTAGACCGCGATCGCGTAGGCGGCTACCGCCGGGGAAATCGGCGCACCCCCGGGTGGCAGAGGCGGTCCGCTGGCCTGGCCGGTGGCGATGCTGTGTCGACCGGTGGACCAGACCGTCGCCAACTGGCCGTCGTGGCGCCCTGTCTGTGGGGCCGTACCGGTCATCGGGGCACGCCCGACGTCGGCGACACAGCGGTGTACGCGGCGAAGAGCAGGAGATCGGTGTGCACCCGGCGGGCCACGCTTGCCCGTGGCAGAGGTCCGGGCGGCTGGTCGAGGTCGTCGAGGGAGACCTCCAACACGATGAACCGGTCGAGCAGCGCGAGCCCGTGGCCGCCGGCGGCGGCGGTCAGCTCGGCGGTGGGGTCGATCAGCCAGCCGTCAACGCTTTCGCTGCGGGTGATCACTGCCAGTATCCCGTCGGGGGTGAGCAAGCGGGCCCAGGGAACACCGCGCACCCAGCCGGTCCGCGCCGGGTCCACGACCGTGATGACCAGCGGCCTGCGGTCGGTGTCCGGACCCTCGTCGGTGGAGTCGGGTCCGCGTCCGGACCCGGACGGTGGCACCGCTCGGACGGCGGGCACGGTCCGGACCTGGACACGGCGGCCGAGTCGGGCCACGGCCCAGCCCGCATCAGCGTGCCGGTCCGCCGGTGTCTCGCGGCGGCCTCCAGCGGGCGCGTCCGGGCCGGGCGGGATCAGGAGCAGGACCGGGTCGCCGGGCCGGGTGTGGGTGGTGACGAGCTGTTCGACGGCGGCCTGAAGCCAGCCGACAGGCGGCCGGGTGGGACTGTCGGGCGGGCACGTCCAGACGGTCGCCAGCCGTCCTGCGGGGATGACAGGGCGGCCGTCGCGGTCGGGGTCGGGGTCGGATACAGGCATCGAGAGAGGTTCCTTTCACGGCGAGCGTGTTTTCGCGGCCGTAAAGAGAGACCGTCTCCTGGGCATATCTCGGACGCCAGCCCGGCGACTTTTTCCAAGATTTTTCCTGCTGGGAAGCGCCTAGTCCGACCGGACCATTGATCGCTGGCAGATCGCTGGGCAGCACCCCGAAAGGCCGTCGGAATCTTCTTCAAGATTTTTTTTCTGGCGCCGCCGTCCGTCGGCCACAAAGCCCGGAGGCGGTGCCCAGCGATCTTCGTGATATGCACATCACAGCAGGTCACGGCCCTGCTGTGCGGGCTCACGTTCCCGCTGGCGCCGCCCCGACCTTGGGGCTGGCAGGAGCATAAAATCAAGATCGCTGTGCGCCTTCTGGGCGCTAGCGATCTTTTCTGTGCATCTACCGGAAGATCGTTCTGGCTTTTCTCTGGGCATGACATGGGTTCCTTGGTGCTGTCCGAATTTCCGTGACAGCGAAGGACGGCGGTAATGCCCGAAGGAATGTCATTCTTTCCCTCCCGACCGGCCGGCCGTGGCGTATCCGCGCTGCCGCTGGTGACCTTGCGGGACTGCTTCGGCCTCCTGGTGGCCGGGCCGGCACCGTTGGCGCTGGACGGGTCGGTGGTGGCGGGTCTGCCGGCTCGGATGGTGGCGTTGGACGAGCTGCGTGACCTGCTGCTGGCCGGCTCCTGCCCGCAGGCCGTCCGTGACACCGCGTGGGCGGTGGTGATCCGCCGTTCGCGGCGTGACGGTGGCGCGTGGACGGTCGGCGCGGCCGGGATGGCGCTGCCCGCTCTGCACGCGGTCTGCGCCCGACTCGACGGGCACAGCGACCTCGACGCCGCCGATGTGCAGGCCGAGGTGCTCACCGGTTTCCTCGAAGCGGTGGCCACGGTGCGCCTGGACCTGCCGCGGATCGCGGTGCGGCTACGCTGGGCGGCGTACCGCGCCGGGCTGGCGCTGACCGTTCAGCAGCGGGAGGCCCCGCGTCCTGATTCGGACCTGTTCCAAACCGTCGCCGCGGCCGAGGTGGTCGAGTCCGGTTCGGGACCGGCCGGTCCCGAGCGGGTCCTCGCGGACGCGGTCGCCGCCGGGGTCCTCACCGGTACCGAAGCCGACCTGATCGCCTCGACCCGCCTGGAGGACCTCCCGGTCAGTGCCTGGGCAGCCCGCCACGCGACCGCGCCCCGCCAGGCGTCCCGGCTGCGCGAGCGGGCCGAACGGCGTCTCGTCGACCACCTCGCCGCCCCGGCGGCCCCCGGCCGGGCCCCGCATCCGCCGGCCGGCGAGCCTCCGCCCCGGCCCTATCGACCGGCCGGTGCCGCCGGTTCCCTCGCGCCGGCCCGTGCGGTCGCGGGGGTGCTGGCATGAGCCCGACCCCACCAGAAAACATCCGCGTCCCGCGTCCGGCCCGGCGGGTCGGATGGCGTCGGGTGGTCCTGCTCGTCGCTGTCGTGGGCGTGTTCGTCCTGGCCGGCGCCGTGGCGGCGTTCGCGGTGTCACCGTCACCGTCGGTGTCTCCAGGAGTACCACTGGTGCCGGCGGTGCCGGTGGCACCCGATCTGGACACGGTCCTGACCAACGTCCGCAACTGGATCATGGGGATTCTGGCGCTGCTGGCGACGACGTTCCTGAGCGTCGGGGGCGTGCGCTACCTGATCTCCAACGGGGAGCCGAGCGAGGTCGGTAAGGCCAAGGACGCGTTCCGCAACGCTGGCTGGGGTTACGGGCTGACCGCGCTCGCACCGGTCGTCGTCGGGGTCCTCAAGCAGATCGTCGGGGGCTAGGCCGTGATCGCCGCCTCCTGCCGCCGCGTCCAGTCCTCCGGTACCCCGGGCATGCCGCCTGCCCAGACGCGCCGCCAACTGGGCTTCTCTCGGCTGCGTGACTGCGGATGGGGCCGAGGGGCGCTGCTGGTCGGGACGGCGGCGTTCGCCCTGCTGCTGGTGGTCGTGCTGCCCGCGGTTGCCTCCGCGGCCCCCGCGCCTCCGGTCCCCGCGACCGCGCCGTCCACCGACACGCCCACCCCCGCCGGTCCGACCCCGAACGCGCAGCCTGGGCCGTCCCCGGTTCCACCGGGCCGGGAAGCGCCGTCCACACCGGCTCCCTCGGGTGGAGGTGTCACGGCCGCGCCCGACACTCCGGACACCCCGCCCGACGACACCGTCACCGACAGCGGTGTCGGCGGTCCCGCCGAGCCGTGCCCGGCCGACGACCCGGACTGCTCCACCGCCCCGGAGGTCCCGCCGCCACCGACGCCGACACCGCAGACGACCCCGGCGGCGCCGGAAACCAGCGGTGACGGCGGCGGCGGGATCGTCGGGTGGATCACTGACGCGATCAACGGCGCGATTACCGCGTTTTTCCGCGCGCTGGTGACTGCCGCGTTGAATCCGTTGCTGGATCTGCTGGGCCGCACGTTGTTGACGACGCCGGAGCCGTCGGAGCTTCCCGCGATCGGGGAACTGTGGTCGACGTCGTGGGCGATCAGCGTTACCGCCTACGGAACGTTGATCATGTTTGGTGGGATCACGGTCATGGCGCTGGGGACGGTCCAGTCCCGTATCTCGATCAAAGAAGTCCTGCCGCGGATCCCGATCGGTTTCCTCGCCGCCGGGCTGTCGCAGTTCCTCGCGACGAAAGCCATCCAGATCGCGAACGTGCTACCGGGCGCGATCCTGAGCGACGGTCTGGACCCGGACGCCGCCGCCGAGCAGCTGAAGACCATCATCCTGGCGGCGATCGTGCCGACACCCGGCGGTGTCGGTAAGAGCATTTTCGTCATCTTCCTCGGCCTGTTCCTCGCCGGATCGGTCGTGGCGCTGCTGTGTACCTATATCGCCCGGGTCGTCATCGAGGTGGCACTCATCGGCGCGGCACCGCTGGCGTTGGCGGGGCACGGCCATCCGCTGACCGAGAAGATGGCGTTCTGGTGGTGGCGGGCGTTCTTCGGCTGCCTGGGTATCCAGATCGCCCAGACGTTCGTCCTGATCGCCTCCTTCAAGGTGTTCTTCACCCCGGGCGGGTTCACCATGTTCGGCCCGACGCCGGACGGGGTCGTGAACCTGCTCGCCGCGATCACCCTGATCTATTTTCTGTTCAAGATTCCGTTCTGGTTGATGCCGAGGATCGGCCACGGTGGTAGCGGCATTCTTGGTCGGGTCGTGCGCGCCTACGTCATGGGCCGGGCGCTGGGCATGCTCGGTGGCCGTTTTGGACGCGGCGGCGCCGGGCGGGCGGGCGGGCGGACTGGCCGAGGCCGCGGCGGACGTGGAAGCGGTGGCCGCGGAGGTGGTGGCCGTGGGCGGCCCCGGCGCGGTGGTCCGGGCGGGGGGCGAGGGGGCGGATCGCCGAGCCCCTACCAACATGTCGGGGCCACCGCTACCGGGCAGTTGATGCTCCCGCTGACCCAGGTGCCTCGGGTTCGCCGCCCGGGAACGGCACGGGGTGTGCCCCGCCCGGCCCGCCCGGCCCGGCCGGCGGGTCCGGTGGGCCGGGCCCGGCCGCGGCACCGCCAGCTGACCATCCCGTTCGGTCAGGCCGTCGCCCCGGGCGGGCGGTATCTGCCCCACGGCGGCGGTGCATGGGCTGCCCGGGACGGTCAGCTGCTGCTGCCGTTCGAGGTCGACCAGCCCCGCTCTCCGACCGCGGCCCCACAGCCCATGCGGCGTCCGGCCTCGGCGCGCGCTGGTGCGGGCCGGTCTGGTCCCGGCCGGCCGGCCTCGTCTCGGCCTGCGCCGTCTCGGCCAGCACCGCCGCGGGCACTGCAGCCGGAGCTCCCGTTCGACCCCTACCGGGGCATCCGCCCGGACCGCACCGGCCAGTACGCCCTCCCGCTGGAGGGCCTGCACCGCACCCCACGCCCCGCCCGGCCGGCCCCTGCTCCGCCGACGTCGCGTCCGAGTTCGCCGCCGCGGCCGGTCCCGCCGCGGCCGGTCCCGCCGCGGCCGGTTCCGCCGCGCTACCGGCAGCAGATGTTGCCGCACATGCCCCGCCGCCCCCGCCCACCCCGGAACGGAAGTGATCAGCCGCGATGACCCATCCGGTAGTGATTCCCGCCGACGTTGATCGTGAGGACCGGATCGTGGCGAACCTGACCGCCCGCCAGGTCCTGATCCTCACCCTCACCGGCATCGTGCTCTACCTGGCCTGGGCCGGAACCCGGGCCCTGCTGCCGCTGCCGGTGTTCGTCCTGCTCGCGGTGCCGGTCGCCGTGGGCGCCGGTGTCCTTGTCCTGGGCCAGCGTGACGGGCTGTCGCTGGATCGGCTGCTGTTCGCCGCTGTCCGCCAGCGGACCAGCCCGCGGCATCGGATCAACGCCCCCGAAGGGATGATCCCGCCACCGTCGTGGCTGGCCGCCCGCGCCACCGGCGGCCCCGATGAACGGAGATCGGCCGCCGGCGGGCAGAGCGCGGCACCGCTGCGGCTGCCGGCCCGCACCGTCACCGGCCAGGCCGGGGTCGGGGTGATCGACCTCGGTGTGGACGGGCTGGCCGTGGTCGCCGTCGCCTCCACGATCAACTTCGCGCTGCGCACACCGGATGAGCAGGACGGGCTGGTCGCCGTGTTCGCCCGCTGGTTGCACAGTCTGACCGCGCCGGTGCAGATCCTGGTGCGGGCCATGCCCGCGGACCTGTCCGGCCAGATCCATCTGCTCGACGATGCCGCCGAGCAGATGCCCCATCCGGCGCTCGCGCGCGCCGCCCGCGAACACGCCACCTACCTGGCGCAGCTCGCCGACGAGATGCAGCTCCTCACCCGCCAGGTGCTGCTGGTCCTGCGTGAACCGCTCGCCGCCGCCGGACCGGTCGATGGGCTCGGCGGCGCCTCCCCGCTGGCCGCGCTGTCCGGCCGGCGGGCGGCGGCCCGCGACGCCCGCCACGTCGGGGCCGCTGCCCGCCGGGCCGCGCACATCCGGCTCGCCCGCCGCCTCGCCGAGGCCACCGACCTGCTCGCCCCCGCCGGGATCGTTGTCACTCCGCTGGACGCGGGCACGGCGACGAGCGTGCTGGCCGCCGCCTGCAACCCCGCCGGCCTGGTACCCCCGGCGGCGCTCGCCGCCCCCGACGAGGTCATCACCGCCGACGTCCCCGAGCCTGCCGGCGGCTACCCGGCCTACCAACCGGACATTGACGACGGCTTCCTGGATGACGCCGGGTTCGACGACCCGGGCCCGGTGGCTGACCCCGGCTACGACGACCCGTTCGACGACGCCGACGACTCCGACTTCTGGGACCCACCGGCACCGCGCCCGCCCGCCGGGCGATCCGACGACAGCTCCCGACGGCCCGCACGACCCACAACCCGGAGAGGACACCGCCGATGAGCAGACGAACCCGACGCCAGGCCCAGGCTCTCGTTCCGTCGCCAGCGGCGGTGGATGCAGCCGCGGCGGCGTTCATCCCGGACGCGCTGTCCATCGCGCCCCGCCACCTGGACGTGGGCGGGGACTTCCTGGCCACGATGGCGATCACCGGCTATCCCCGCGAGGTCCACGCCGGCTGGCTCGCCCCGCTCCTGACCTACCCCGGCCGGGTCGACGTCGCCGTGCATGTCGAACCGATCGACCCGGTCACCTCGGCGAACCGGCTCCGCCGACAGTTGTCCAAACTCGAATCGGGCCGGCAGCTCGGTGACGAGCACGGCCGGCTGATCGACCCGCAGGTCGAGGCCGCGACCGAGGACGCCTACGACCTGTCCGCCCGCGTCGCCCGCGGCGAAGGCAAACTCTTCAGACTCGGCCTGTACCTGACCGTCCACGCGGCCAGCGAAGCCGAGCTGGCCGACGAGGTCGCCGCCGTCCGCGCACTGGCCGCCAGCCTGCTGCTCGACGCCAAACCGGTCAGCTACCGCTCCCTCCAAGGCTGGGTCAGCACCCTGCCCCTCGGGCTGGACCAGGTGCGGATGCGGCGCACCTTCGACACCGCAGCCCTGTCCGCGGCGTTCCCGTTCACCAGCCCGGATCTGCCGCCCACCGACCCGACGTCGCTGGCCCCGACCGGCGTGTTCTACGGGCTGAACGTCGCCAGTAACGGACTGGTCTACTGGGACCGGTTCGGCGACGTCGACAACCACAACGCGGTCCTCCTCGGCCGCTCCGGCGCCGGCAAGAGCTATCTGGTCAAACTCGAACTCCTGCGCTCGCTGTACCGGGGCATCGAGATCCACGTACTCGACCCCGAGGACGAGTACGCCCGCCTCGCCACCGCGGTCGGCGGCAGCTACCTGCACCTCGGCGGCGACGGGGTACGCATCAACCCGTTCGACCTCCCGATCCAGACCACCCCCGACGGCCGGCGGACCACACCCCGCGACGCGCTGGTGCGCCGCAGCCTGTTCCTGCACACCGTCATCTCGGTGCTGGTCGGCCAGCTGACGGCGACCGAACGCGCAGCCCTCGACACGGCGATCACCGCCACCTACCAGGCGGCGGGAATCAACTCCGACCCGCGCAGCTGGGGCCGACCGGCGCCGCTGCTGGCGGATCTCGCCACCACGCTCGCCCGCTCCGACGACCCGGCAGCGGTGGCACTCGGTGCCCGCCTGCACCCCTACACGGCGGGGGCGTTCTCGGGCCTGTTCGACGGGCCGACCACCGGCAGCGGCGACGGCCACCTGGTCGTCTACTCGCTGCGCGACCTGGCCGACGAACTCAAGCCGATCGGGACGCTGCTTGTGCTCGACGCCGTGTGGCGGCGGGTGTCCAACCCCGCCGACCGCCGGCCCCGCCTCGTCGTGGTCGACGAAGCCTGGCTGCTGATGCGCCAGCCCGCCGGCGCGGACTTCCTGTTCCGCATGGCCAAGTCCTCCCGCAAACACTGGGCGGGGCTCACCGTCGCCACCCAGGACACCGCCGACGTGCTGGCCACCGATCTCGGCCGGGCGATCGTCACCAACGCCGCCACCCAGATCCTGCTCCGCCAGGCGCCCCAGGTGGCCGACGAGATCACCGCCGTGTTCGACCTGTCCGAGGGCGAGCGGCAGTTCCTGCTCTCCGCCGACCGCGGTCAAGGACTCCTCGCGGCCGGGGTACAGCGAGTCGCTTTCCAAGCCTTGGCCTCGGACGTCGAGCACCGCCTGGTCACCACAAACCCGGCCGAACTCGCCGCCGAAACCGACGACCCGGGCGACGACAGCTTCCTCAATCTTGCCGTACCGGCTGATCCGGGCGACGACGACGGCCAGATCTACCTCGACCCCGCCTGACCGCCACCCCGTCTGTAGCCGCACGGAGATCGTGACCATGGACCTGTTCGCCGCGGCAGCCACCACGCCGTCTTCACCGATCGCCACCTCCCCGGCCGACCCCTGGAGTTTCCTCCACGAGCTGGTGGACCATCTGCGGGCATCGGCGCCGGTCTGGGCACCGATCGCTGTCCCGCTGCTCACTCTCACCGTCGTCGGCCTGCTCACCCTGCGACGGCGGCTGCGCCGCCGCTACCAGCAACGCCTCACCACCGGCGCCCGCCTCGTCACCGTCCTCGCCCCACCCACCGTCGACCCGGCCGGCGCGAACGCGCTGTGGGCGAACCTGCTCGGCCTACTCCGCCCCGGCTGGCGACGCCTGATCGGCCAGCCACACCTGGTGTGGGAATACCAGTTCACCGCCGACGGCATCCGCATCCAGATCTGGGTCCCCGGCGTCGTCCCCGACGGCTTCGTCGAACGCGCCGTCGAAGCGGCCTGGCCCGGCGCCCACACCCGCACCATCCCCGCCCGCGCGCCACTGCCCGTACGCGCCCGGCCCGGCCGGCGGATCCTCGCCGCCGGCGGAGAACTCTGCCTCGCCCGCCCCGAAGCACTGCCCATCCGCACAGACCACGACGCAGACCCGATCCGCGCCCTGCTCGGTGCACCCGGCAACCTCGCCCGCAACCAACGCGCGACGGTGCAGATCCTGGCCCGGCCGGTCACCGGCCGCCGCGTCGCCCGATCCCGCCAGGCCGCCCGCAGGCTGCGCACCGGCGGCTCCGCACACCTAGTCGGCGGGCTGCTGGACCTGCTCACCCCCCACACCAGCCGCACCCGGCAACGCCGCCGGACAGCCACCACCACGGTGAAGACCGACCCGCAGACGTCACTGGCGCAGTCCGCGGAAGACCGCGCCATCGTCACCAAGCAACGGGGCGCGCCGTACGAGGTCCGTGTCCGCTACGCCATCGCCGCGATACTCGACGAACAGACCGACGAGACCACCACCGCCCAGGTGACCAGCCAGCTACGCGGCAGGGCGCACGCGATCGCGTCGGCGTTCGCGGCCTACGGCGAACACAACTACTACCGCCGCGTCCGGCTACGCCACCCGCTGCCCGTCCTCGCCAGTCGGCAGTTCGGCCACGGCGACCTGCTCTCGGTCGCCGAACTCGGCGCACTGGCGCACCTGCCCGTGGACGAGGCAACTCCCGGCCTGCAACGCGCCGGCGCGAAAGCCGTCGCCCCACCGCCCGGCGTCTCCGGTCCGGGCCCAAACGTCCGCCCCATCGGGCGGACCGACGCCGGGCACACGCGGCCCGTCGGTCTGCGGGTCCCCGACGCCCGCCACCACCTGCATGTCCTCGGGGCGACCGGCGCAGGAAAGTCCGAACTCCTCGCCCGCATGACCCTGGACGACGTCGCCGCCCACCGAGGGGTGGTCAACGTCGACCCGAAAGGCGACCAGATCATCGACATCCTCGCCCGCTACCCCCTGGACGCCCTCGACCGTCTCGTCCTGTTCGACGCCGAATCGAATGCGCGACCACCCTGTCTGAACCCGCTCGACCAGCCTGACCGGCAACGGGCCGTCGACAACCTGGTCAGCATCTTCAGCCGCGTGTACGCCGACTCGTGGGGGCCCCGCACCGAGGACATCTTCCGCGCCGGCCTGCTCACCCTCGCCGCCCAGCCAGGCGTCCCCGTCCTCACCGACCTCCCGAAACTGCTCACCGACGCCGCCTATCGGCACCGGGCGCTCGGTGAGATCAACGATGACATCCTGGCCGGCTTCTGGACCTGGTACGAAGCCCTCTCCGAGGCCGCCCGCGGCCACGTCGTCGCCCCGCTGATGAACAAACTCCGCGGCTTCCTGCTGAGGCCGTTCGTGCGGGCCGCGATCGCCGCCGGCCCCTCCACCGTCGACATGGACGCCGTGCTCAACGACGGCGGGGTCTGCCTGGTCCGCATCGCCCAGGACGCCCTCGGCGTCGAGACCGCCGCGCTGATGGGCTCGATCGTTGTGTCCGCGGTCTGGCAGGCCACCACCCGCCGGGCCCGCCTACCTCAAGGGAAAAGGCCAGACGCCAGCCTTTACTTGGACGAGGCGCACAATTTTCTCACTCTGCCGTACGCGTTGGAGGACATGCTCGCCGCCGCCCGTGGCTACCGGCTCGGAATCACGCTAGCGCATCAGAACCTCGTCCAGCTGCCTCGGCATCTGGAAGAGAGCATCGGCGCGAACGCCCGCTCGAAAATCTATTTCACGGTGAGCCCTGCGGACGCCAAAAGGCTCGCCCGGCACACCGAGCCCCGGCTCGCCGAGCACGACCTGGCCAACCTCGGCGTGTTCCACGCCGCCGCCCGCCTCGTCGTCGGCGGGGAGGAAGCCCCCGCCTTCACGGTCGTCACGGAGAAGCTGCCGCCACCGGTGCCGGGCCGAGCTGTCCAGATCCGCCGGGCCCTGCGCCGCCGCGCCGCCGCGCCCGCCACCCCGGCGCCCACCGGTCCGAGGCCGCAGCCCACCGCCGACCCACGCCGCGTCCCCTGACCACACGCCCCTCCACCGCCTTTGAAGGACTCCCGATGGCCAAGCCGCTGCCGCAGCGCGCCCTCCGGGCCCCGATGCGTCCCGCCGCCCGCGTCGTCGCCGACGCCGAACACCTCACCAACCTCACCCCCCACCTCAGCCCGCGCGACCGGTGGATCGCCCGTCTCCTCTACGAACACCGGGTCCTGACCACCCACCAGCTCGTCCAAGCCGGCTGGCCTACCCGGCGCACCGCGAACGAGAGGTTGCTCCAGCTCTACCGCTGGCGTGTCATCGACCGCTTCCAGCCGCTGAGCCCCGTGGGCGAAGGCATGCCGCCCGCGCACTACGTCTGTGACGTCGCCGGGGCTGCGATCCTCGCCGCCGAAGACGGCGTCGACCTGGCCTCGACCGGTTACCGCCACGAGCGGGCCCTCGGGGTCGCCTACTGGCCCCAACTCGCCCACCGTCTTGCTGTCAACGGCTTCTTCACTCATCTCATCGCCCATGCCCGCAGGCCCGACCCTGCCGGCACGCTCACCGCCTGGTGGTCCGAAACCCGCACCCGGGCCGCATTCGGCGACATCGTCCGCCCCGACGCCTACGGCCGCTGGACCAGCCGCGGCACCGACCTCGAATGGTTCCTCGAACTCGACTGGGCCACCGAACCCTACGGCCGTCTCGCCGCGAAGATCGACAAATATGGGCGGCTCGCCACCGCGACCGGCATCACCACCCCGGTCCTGTTCTGGTTCCCCACCGCCGGGCGGGAGACCCGCGCCCGCCGCGCTCTGGCCGACGCCGTCGCCGGGCTGGACCAGCCGCACACCGTCCCGGTCGCGACCACCGCCGCCACGCTCGCCCTGCCCGACGACCAGCTCGACCCAGCCCCCGCCCGCTGGCTGCCCCTCACCTCCAGCGGCGCCGGCCGGCTCACCCTCGACCAGCTGCCCCGGGCTTGGCCCCGGCTGCCCGCACCCGCGCCGGTGTCCGACCGGCCGGACGTCATCCCCGCTGGATCGGGGCTGCGCCCGCCGGCGCCGATGCCGCCCGAGAAGTACCGGGGGTGAGCGGCCACGACCAGATACCTCGCCGGAGCGGTGGCCGCCGTGGTGCTGCTCATCGTGATGATGGGAGCCGCCGCCGGGGCGGCGCAACGCGTCCTGTGCCTGCCGGTCGTCGGCTGGTTCCTCGGCTGCAACAGTGGTGGCAGCCCCAGCCAGACCGCACTCGACGACATCCCCGCCGACTACCTGAACCTCTACCTGCGGGCAGCCCCGACCTGCCCCGGCCTGTCCTGGACGACCCTCGCCGCCATCGGCAAAGTTGAATCCGATCATGGTCGCAGTCGGCTGCCGGGCGTGGCCAGCGGCACCAACAGTGCCGGGGCCGGCGGGACCATGCAATTCCTCGCGACGACGTTCGCCGAGGTCGTCGCCCGCCACCCGCTACCGGCGGGCGGCGCAAACCCGCCGTCGCTCTACAACGCCCAGGACGCTGTCTACGCTGCGGCGTTCTACCTGTGCGACAATCACGTCGCAGCCGATCTGACCGGTGCCCTGTGGGCCTATAACCATTCAGACGCCTATGTCGCGCAGGTCGTCACCCAGGCCACCGAGTACAGCTCAACCGGCGGCGATTTCGGAGCCGACACCGCACCGTCCGACGCCGGCTACGCCGCCGTCATCTACGCCCAGGGCCAGCTCGGCATCCCCTACCTGTGGGGTGGAGACGGACCCCAGTTGACTGAACTACCAGATGGCCGGGTCAAGGTCACCGGCGGTTTTGACTGCTCGGGTCTGACTCGTGCTGCCTATGCGGCAGCCGGGGTCAACTTGCCCCGAACCGCCCAGCAACAGTACGAAGCGGGACCGCTGGTTCCCGCAAGCTCGGTCCTGCAGCCGGGGGACCTGCTGTTCTTCGGGACCGGGCCTGGTGATGTCACGCACGTCGGGATTGCAATCTCGTCAACTCAAATGATTAATGCTCCTCATCGGGGTGCCGTCGTCCGCATCGACTCGATCTGGCGCAATCTTGTAGGGGTAACACGGCCTGCGGATCGGGGATGAAGGTGACCACGGTGTGGCTGGATAGGAATAGTGATTTTCGCTGTGTGTCCGTCCACCGTCGTAACCGAAGGGCATGGCGACAATCAGACCACTGGATCGCGTGGAGGTTCCGGCGTGGTGAGCGCCCGTTCTCTGCGTCTGTCCGCTGGAGTAGGGCGATGATCGATACTGAGAATGAGTCGCGAGACTTGGCCGCGCTGGTAGTGCCTTGTGTCGGATGCCTGCGAGACACGGGCGAGCTGTTCGAGCCGTACCGTCTGCTGGACGGAACTGGGCGTGTTGTGGAGCCGGTCACGGTCTATTTGAAGGATCTGCAGGCAGCAGGCCGGTCGGCGGCAACGCAACGCTCCTATGGGCTGGACCTTCTTCGCTGGTTCCGTTTCCTGTGGGCGGTTGATGTGTCCTGGGATGCGGCGGGCAGAGTCGAAGCGCGTGACTTCTCCAGCTGGCTGAGAACTATCGACAAGCCGGCGCGGAGCCAGCGAACGAGGAAAGTATCGGGGGCGGGGCGCCCGAACCCAGTCACGGGAAGGCCGGCCCCGGGGGTGAAGTATGCGGCCCGTACAGTCGCGCATAGCGAAACCGTCCTGCGCGCCTTCTATGATTGCCACCGGCGCTGGGGTAGTGGGCCTGTCATAAATCCGTTTCCGCTGGTCCGGCAGCGGGAGGACCAGGGACGGCCCCATGCACACCATAATCCGCTGGAGCCGTTTCGCAACACGAGGGTCGGCTTGTATCGTCCGGGCATCCCGAAGCGGGTACCTCGCGCGATCCCGGACGAGCGCTTCAACGAGTTGTTCGCGGCGTTGCTGAGCCACCGCGACCGTGCACTGGTTGCGTTTTACGTGTCAACCGGTGCTCGCGCGTCCGAGCTGTTGGGGGCTACCCAGGTTGATGCTGACCCAGGCCAGCAATTGATCAGCGTTGTGAGGAAAGGTTCCCGGACAATCCAGCGGCTGCCGGCGTCTCCGGATGCCTTCGTATGGCTTCGTCTGTATCAGCAGGAGGTTCATGATCTGGCGCCGTCCGGACCGGACTGCCCCCTCTGGTGGACATTGCGGCGGCCGGCTCGCCCCTTGACTTATCATGCCGCCAGGGCGGCCCTCAACCGGGCGCAGGCCATGTTGGGGAGTAACTGGACCTTGCATGATTTTCGTCATACGGCCGCCTACCGTATGGCACGGGATCCCCAGGTGGCATTGACCGACGTGCAATGGGTCCTCGGGCACGCCAGCCTGACGACGACGCAGATCTACACGACACCGTTCGAAGACGAGGTCCTCGCCGGAATGCGCGCTCACCATGCCCGCCAGGCCGCGGGCCTTGTCGCGCCACCGCCTCCGCCGGCCGTGGGATACCGGCCTGACAGCCTGCAGGTCCTTTTCCCCGGGAGAACGCCGTGACCGAGGTCTTGGATCGGCCGGATCCATCCATCGGGTCACATTCCATTGTCAGGAAACCCGGGACGATGCGCGGCACCGCTGGCGCTGCCGCGCGTCTGCGGATACAGTTCCCGCCGCGGGCAGTTCCGGGGTCGTGGCCGGAAACCTTCCTTGGCAGTCGTGACATCGTTGAGCTCCTTGTTCCCCCGCCCTACGGGTCTGACAAGCAGGCCGTGCAATGGAAACGACGCAGCGGCATCACCGGCGTCCTGCGGTGGCTGCAGGGCCATTCAGGCGCTACCTGGCAGCAGCGATGGCTCGCCACAGGAGTGCAGGAGATCGACGGGAAGCACTGGCGGGAAATAGCCGTGCAATGGCTGCGGGGAGTCGGCGACGACACCAACGAGCCCTGTCTCTCGACTGGCCTGCTCGCCTTGATCTGCGGGGATGTGATCCGGCCCGGGGTGCGGTGGATGATGACCCGTCATTCCCCGCGTTTCCAAGCGGCCATGGAACGTTCCCGTGACCCCGACGGTTTCGCCCGGCTGCGGGCCTGCGCGCGGGAGAACCCTGCCGCGGCGCCGCTGATGGTCCGTCTCGCTCTCTACCGCACCGCCACGATCATGGCTTGCAAAGGCGGACTCATCGCCGATATCGTCCCCGGCGATTGCGTGGAGTTGCTGGACGTCCAAAGCTCGGTGCAGGCCAAAGGTGGAACCTGCAAGACCTATTTTTACCAGCTCCTGCACGACGCCGGGATCTTCTCTCCCGATGCGCCACCCACGATACGGGCCTTCCGCGGCGCAACCGGACAGCTCACCGTCGAGGCGCTCGTGGATCGGTTCGCTCTACGCTGCCGGCCGGTGCGGAATCTCCTCGTCGAGTATCTGCGTTACCGGCAGCCAGCAGTGGACTACGTCAGCTTGAAGGAACTCGCGGAAAAGCTCGCGGGCCTGTTCTGGGGAGACCTGGAGCGCCACCATCCCGGAATCTACTCCCTCCACCTTCCCGACGAGGTCGCCACGGCTTGGAAGCAACGCATCCAAGTGAGAACTACGAAGGCGGCCGACACTGACGGGGGTTTCGTCGACGTGGAGACCCCGCGGGCGAACGCCAAGAGCTGCATGTTCGCAGTCCGTGCCTTCTATCTTGACATTGCGCAGTGGGCGTTGGAAGACCCAGCCCGTTGGGGCCCTTGGGCCGCGCCCTGCCCCGTCACGCCTGCCGACGTCAATCGGTGGAAAGAGCGGATGCGCCGCAAGGCGCGGATGGACCAGCGCACCCGCGAGCGCCTGCCGCACCTGCCCGCCCTTGTCCGCATTGTCGAGAAGCGTCGCCATGACACCGCGGAGCGTCTCGCCGTCGCTCGCCGCACCGACCCCGGTGAGACCTTCACCATCGCGGACCGCACATTTCTACGGCCACTCATGCCGACCGCTGGCGGCACGAAGGTCTGGGCCGACGACCAGAACAGCGGCGTTCGCCACGACCTGACCTTTGAAGAACACGAAGCGTTCTGGGCATGGGCAACGGTGGAAATCCTGCGACACACCGGAATCCGGGCAGAGGAACTCCTCGAACTCACCCACCACAGCTTCATCCAATACCAGCTTCCCGCCACCGGCGAGCTGGTTCCCCTCCTACAGATAGCGCCGTCAAAAACTGACACCGAACGCCTTCTGCTGATCAGCCCGGAACTCGCCGACGTCCTCAGCGCCGTGGTCTGCCGCGTCCGCGACGCCACTGGAACCGTGCCTCTCGTCCCCTCCTACGACATCCACGAATGCGTCTGGCTTCCGCCGATGCCTCTGCTGTTCCAACGACGCTGGGGCGCCGAAAACCGAGCGATACCACGCCGGTCCATCGAGAAGGCGCTCAGCAACGCCCTCGCACACTCCGGACTGACTGGACCGGACCAAAAGCCCCTCGACTTCACCCCGCACGACTTCCGCCGCATCTTCGTCACCGACGCTGTCATGAGCGGACTCCCACCCCACATCGCCCAGGCCATCTGCGGGCACCGCGACATCAACACCACGATGGGCTACAAGGCGACCTACCCCGAGGAAACGATCGAAGCGCACCGCGCATGGATCTCCCGACGCCGTTCCGTGCGCCCCAGCGAAGAATACCGGACACCGACGGAACAAGAATGGGAAGACTTCTTCGGCCACTTTCAACGGCGCAAAGTATCCCTCGGCACCTGCGGGCGCGCCTACAACACTCCGTGCATCCATGAACATGCCTGCATTCGATGCCCGATGCTGCGGCCTGACCCGGCCCAGCGGCCACGACTCGTCGAGGTTCATGACAACCTGCAAGCACGCATCAGCGAAGCCGAACAGCAAGGATGGCTCGGCGAAATCGAGGGCCTCACCATCAGCCTCGCCGCCGCCGAAGCAAAACTCACCGATCTCGACCGCCTCACCAACCGGCAGACCACCGTCCACCTCGGCATGCCCAGTGTCCATCACCTCGTCGCACGCACCATCACCACCAATGCGCCCGAGAACCGGTCACCCGAGTAGGGCCATCCTCTCACACCCGTCCAGCCAACGACTCAACCGAGACAAATATGATCTGTCCGACTTGCGCAAGTTCAGAGAACC
>NZ_FAOZ01000046.1 GCF_001536285.1 Parafrankia irregularis
CCGTGTTTCGCGACTTTCCGCCCTGCCTTTGCCTCATCCGGTTCGGCCTTTCGGCCCCGGCTGCGGCGACTCGGTTAAAGTACCGGGTGTTTCGGGCTTGTGTCAAATCGCCGTGTTTTGCGATTCTGCCACTTTGCCTTTGCCTCATCCGGTTCGGCCTTTCGGCCCCGGCTGCGGCGACTCGGTGAAGTTACCGATGCTTTCGGGTTTGTGTCAAATCGCTCCGGACTCGCCGGCGACTGCCACTCTTTCCAACCTTACCGCACTGTTTTCGGGCTCTGTCCTCGGGGGGTCTGCGCCCCCTCGGAGGATCCTGGGCCCGCCAACCATCGGTTCTTCCGTTCCGATCAGGCGGTAAGGAGGAACTATACACGAGGGATCGGGGGTGTGGACGCACCCCGCCCGCCACATGCATCGCCGGCCTACCGGGCCTGGCGCAACGGCCGCCCACGGCGCTCGCGGCCCCCGGTCGACCCGCCGGGCGCAGCCGGTCGATCCGCACGACGTGCCGCCCCGGTCCGCGCTGAATGTGTGAACAGTCCGTTCCGATGAACGTGCGGACGCCGAATCCGCTACAAACCCACCGGTGTGCGGACGTCGGCCAGGACGGACCGCGGTGCGATCCCCACGGGATGGTTCAGCGGCTCGAACGGCCTACCGGCGCGAGCGGTCGCCCGCCAGCTCTGGTCGCTGCGCCGCCCAGCGCGCCCAGGCGGCCAACGCCTCGTACAGGCGCGCGCCGCCCTCTATCGCGATACGCAGTGACCTCTGTTGTGGCGTGTCCGGCACATTTCCCTGGTCGGCGGCATCGGCGTACGTCCGATACCTGCTGGCTGCGGCGGCGAAGAAGTCGGCCTCCCGCACCAGATGTGCGTTGAGGTCACCCGGGTCCATCAGCCAGAAGAAGAAGGACCGCAGCAGCGGCTGCAGCCGGGTGGTGTGGTCGACCTCGGACGGCTCGCTCAGCCAACGCCGGATCTCGGCCAGGCCGGCGTCCGTGATGCGGTAGGCCTTGCGGCCACGCGGCCCCTCACTGTCGATCTCGATGAGTCCGTCGCTGGCGAGGCGGCTCAGCTCGCCGTAGATCTGGGGATGCCCGGCCGGCCAGACTGCCCCCAGCACCTGCTCGAACCGTCGGGTGAGGTCGTAGCCACTGGCCGGCCCTTCGGCCAGCAGGCCCAGCAGCCCGTGACGTAGTGACACTCAGATACCTCCCGCCGCCCCATCGCTACGTAGCGTAACCGAGAAGCTGTCGGCGAGGGGCCGAGATGAGGCAGCGAGGAGGCCGCGAAGAGCTGCGCGGAGTCAGTAATGCCGACGGCCGGGTGCGGCCCCCTGTCGGAGGAACCACACCCGGCCGTCCTGCCCGCCCGGGCCGTCGATGCGGCCGGCCGGACACAGCACCGGATCGGGCGATCAGCCCGCCTTGTGCTTCTCGATCTCCGTGGTGAGCTGCGGGACGACGTTGAACAGGTCGCCGACCAGCCCGTAGTCCGCGAACTCGAAGATCGGGGCCTCGGGGTCCTTGTTGATGGCCACGATCGTCTTCGAGGTCTGCATACCGGCCCGGTGCTGGATCGCACCGGAGATGCCGACCGCGATGTAGAGCTGCGGCGACACGGTCTTGCCGGTCTGGCCGACCTGGTTCTGGTGCGGGTACCACCCGGCGTCGGTCGCGGCGCGCGAGGCACCGACGGCGGCACCGAGTGTGTCCGCCAGCTTCTCGACCAGGCCGAAGTGCTCGGCGGCACCGAGACCACGCCCACCGGAGACCACGACCTGCGCCTCGGTGAGGTCGGGCCGGCCCGACTTGGCCTCGACGACACGGTCCACGATCTTCGCGCCCTTGGCGGCGTCGGAGATCGCGATGTCGACCGTGGTCTCCGCCGGAGTCGACGGCGCGGCCTCTGGCGCGGTGGAGTTCGGACGAACGACGACGATCGGGGTGCCCTTGGTGACCTTCGAGCTGACGATCGTCGAACCGCCGAAGATGCCCTGGGTGGCCGTGAGGTCCGGGGCCAGCGCGGTCGCGTCCCAGATCAGGCCCGAGTCCGTCCGGGCGGCGGTGCGGGCCGCGACCTCGCGGGAGTCCGGCGTCGCGGCGGCCAGCACGGCGACCGGCGACGTGTCGGCGACCAGCTTCGACAGGACCTCGGCCGCGGGCGCGCCGATGAAGTTCGCGACGTCGTCGGACTCGACCACGTAGATCTTCGCGGCGCCGTACTGGGCCAGGTAGTCCTTCGCCTTCGCGAGGGTGCCCGGGGCGCCCAGGAACACCGCCGACGGCTCGCCCAGGGTGCGGGCCAGGGTCAGCAGCTCGGCCGTGACCTTCTTCGGCTCACCGTCGGTGTGCTCGACGAGAACAAGTACTTCAGCCATCGAACAGCCTTCCTCAGATGAGCTTCTGCGCCGCGAGGAACGAAGCGACCTTCGCGCCGCCGTCGCCCTCGTCCTTGACGATGGTGCCACTCTGCCGCGGCGGTGCCGGCTGCGACTCAACGACCGTGGAGGCTGCGCCGGCGAGGCCGACCGAGGCCGCGTCCAGGCCGGCGTCCGCCGCCGAGAGCTTGGTCAGCGGCTTCTTCTTGGCCGCCATGATGCCCTTGAACGACGGGTAGCGCGGCTGGTTGATCTTCTCAACCACGCCGACGACCGCGGGGAGAGCCGCCTCGACCAGGGCGTAGCCGTTGTCGGCGAGGCGCTCCACCGTGACCTTGCCCGCGCCCGGGTCGACCGTGACCTTGCGGGCCTGGGTGAGCTGCGGAAGCCCGAGCCGCTCCGCAAGCAGGGCACCCATCACACCGCCACGGGCGTCGGAGGCCTCCGACGACGTGATGACGAGGTCGGGCGAAAGGGTGGAGATCACCTTGGCGAGCGCGGCGGAGGTGGCGAGCGCGTCCGAGCCGTGCAGCGAGTCGTCGCTGAGGTGAACCGCCTTGTCCGCACCCATCGACAGCGCCTTGCGGATCGTCTCGACGGCCTTCTCGGGCCCCATCGTGACGACCGTCACCTCGCCGCCGTGGGCTTCCTTGATCTTCAGAGCCTCTTCGACCCCGTACTCGTCCATCTCGTTCATGACGTTGTCGACGCTCTTGCGGTCGACGGTCTTGTCCGAGGCGTCGAGCTTCTTCTCCGCCCAGGTATCGGGAACCTGCTTGACGGTAACGACGATGTTCACGCCTTGGGGCCTCCGTAGCCAGCAAAATCGATGTCGCTCCTCCCCGCATCGTCGCATCTGACGCGCGCACGTGCCCGATGATCCCGGCCCCGGCACAGCGGCCCCCGGGGCCGTTCCCCGGGGCGCCCGCGCCCCCTGGACGACATCCGCGGACATGGACCGGACGACCGGAACACGCCACACCAACGGGATGTCCCTACACAGTCAGGAGATTCCCACCGGATACCGCTGGCGCGGCCGGGATGACGGCGGTCGGCTCCACCTTCGACCAGGGCGTGGAACTGTGAGGTGCCACATACCGCGGGCCACCATGTCGCCCACCCTTCCCGCCGTCGTCGGTGCGGGCGCAGAAAGTACAAGGGTCCCCAGTCCCGGCATGACCGTGCATTGTGTCCCTCTAATGCACACCCCCTTCCTAAATGCGTGACCGATCGGCTACTTTCTGCCCTGTGAGGTCGTCGCGGGCCGACAACGGAGGCCCTCCGGCCACGCCCACGTAGACGGGGGAGACGTAGACATGGTCACGGACGAGCTCACTGCCAAGGCGTCCCCGGAGCAGCGGCGGCCGGGGAATCCGGGCCGGTCGGGCCGCACCTCCACGGGGCCGGAGAAACAGGCCGGCGCGCCGCGGCAGTCGGCGACACGCCCAGCGGCGGGAGCGCCGCGGCAGCCCGCCGTCAGAAGCACCACCGCTACCACCAAAGCCGCCACCACGACCGGGACCTCCGCGGCTGGGACCGCCGCAGCTGGCGCCTCCGCAGCTGGGACCACGGCGACCGGAGCCACCGCGACCGACCGCGATCCGGCCGCACCGGGTCTGTTCGCCCGCCTGCTGGCCGAGGCCGGGATCTCCGACACCCGTTTCGCCCGCCAGGTCAACAACCGCGCCAGAACACAGCGCCGCGTCGAGCTCGGGCTCGCCCGGACCACCGTCGGCCACTGGCGGCGCGGCATGAAGCCGCGGGACCCGATGGTCGCGGAGCTGGCCGCCGCGGAACTCTCCGCCGTGGTCGGCTATCCGGTTCCGCCGGCCGACCTCGGCTGGCGAGGCGAGGGCTACGAACGCGACGACCTGGGCCTCGCCGTCGCAGACCTGCCTGACGACACCCTGAGGACACTCGCGGGACTTTCAGGACGAGACATGCGGCGACGTGACGTGCTCCACGACGGGGCGGCGTTCGCCGCCACCGCCTTCGCCGACCCGGTTCTTTCCAGCCTGACCGGTGTCATCAGCCGCATCACGGGTGGCACACCCGCGTCCCCGTCCGGGGGCGCGATGATCCGCGACATGACGGCGACCTTCCGCCGGCTCGACGCCCGGTTCGGCAGCAGCGAGATCCGCCCCCAGGTCGTCGCCTTCCTGCACGACCGGACCCGGGCCGCGGTGGACGGCCCCGCCGACACCGACACCTTCAGCGCACTCGCCGAGCTGGCGCAGCTCAGCGGCTGGCTCGCCCAGGACTGCAACCGCCACGCCCTCGCTCAGCGCTACTACATCCAGGCGCTGAGCCTCGCCGAGCACGCCGAGGACGTCATGATGGCCGGCAGGGTTCTCTCGGCCATGAGCGACCAGGCCGCCGCGCTGGGGCACCATCGGCACAGCCTGGCGCTCGCCCGCGCGGCCATCGACCGGGCCGCGCGGCAGTCGGCACCCCCCGTTCAGGCGATGCTGCAGGACCGGCTGGCCTGGGCCCTGGCCCGCAACGGCGACGAGTCCGGCTGCATGCGCGCGCTCGCGGAGATGGAACGGGTGATCTCGCGGGAGCCGGGCGAGGCGCCGTCCTGGGCCGGGCACTACAACTCCGGCGACGTCGCCGAGTGCCAGGGCCACTGCTTCATGCTGCTGGGAAAGTCCGCCGTCGCGGAGCAACGGCTGCTGGAGGCGCGCTACCTGCAGGGCGAGGCCCGCGCCCGCAGCCGTGCCTACGCCGAGGCGGACCTCGCGCTGTCCTACCTGCGGCGGCCGCGGCCCGATCTGGAGGCGGCGATCGAGGCCGGCTACCAGGCAGTCGAACTGGCCGGGTCGGTCTCGTCGACCCGAATCACCAACAAGCTCACCGAGCTGGACGAGGCGATCGCCGGATTCTCCAAGGTGGTCGCCGCGCGCGAATGGCGCAACCGGGTCAGCGACGTGGTGGATCGCGGCCGGGAGCAGCCGCGGGTCACCACGGGCTGACAGGCCGCCAGGGGCTGACCGGCCGCCAGACCCGCCCACGCCCTCCCCCAGGCCGGCGCAGCCGCGAAACGACCACCACGAAACGACCACGGCGAACTCGCGCCGGACGCTCCGGTCCGACCCGCGGCGGATGCTCCGTCCGACCCACTGCCGGGCGCTACGCGGTGACCAGTCACGCTTGTCGGGTGAGTCTCGCGAAGGACGTCGGCCGGCGCCTGGGCCTGCGCGCCCCCTCAGCAGGCGGCCGCCTGGCCGCCGGTGGCGACGGCGACCAGCCAGGCGGCACCGGTGGCACGGGCGGCACCGGTGGCACACCGGCGGTCCCCGCCGTCGGACCGACCGGTGCCGGCGGCGGCCGTGGCGGTACCGGCGGTGGCGGTTCCGGCGGCCCGGCGGGACGGCGCGGGGGCGCCGGGGGAAGCGGTGGCACCGCACCGTCCACTGTGACGGGGCGGGAGCTGCTGGTCGCCGCCGCGTGGCTCGTCACGGCCGTTCTCGCCATCATCGCGGTCGGGCGGCTCGTCCACCTCGACGACGCGATCACCTGGCCCTACACGGTGGCCAACGCGCTGACGCCGTTGCTCTATCTGCCCGTGTACGCCGCCCTGGCCGTCGGCTTCGCGCTGCGGCGCGGCCGCCTCATGATGCTCTGCGGCCTGGTCGCGGTGGCACACCTGTTCTGGGCGGTGCCGGAGCTCTTCCCGGGCGGTCCGGAGAACGCCCCACAGGGCTCGGCCCGGCTGCGGGTGATGACGGCGAACCTGCTGTACCACAACGCCGAGGCGGGCCGCCTCGGTGACCAGATCCGCCGCGCCAGCCCGGACGTCCTCGTCCTCGTCGAGCTCTCGCCGCTGACGCTGACGAAGCTGCGCGATTCGGGTGCGCTCGCGGACTACCGCTATTCGGAGGTCCACCCCCAGGAGGGCGCTTTCGGCGCGGCGGTGTTCTCCCGGTTCCCGCTCTCGGACGCGGCGACGCCCGAGGTCGCCGGGTACGCCTCGCTGCGGGCGACGGTGCGGGTCGACGAGCGCCGGTCGTTCGTCGTCCACGCCGTGCACACCATCGCGCCGACGAGCGGGGAGTACGCGCGGGCATGGCGCGACCAGCTTGACCACCTGCGGACGGAGGTGGAGGCGTCCAGCCTCCCGGTTGTTCTCGCCGGGGACTTCAACGCGACCCGTGACAACCGGCCGCTGCGTGAGCTGGTCTCCGCCGGCGTACGCGACGCGCATGACGTCGTGGGCGCGGGGTGGACCCCGACCTGGAACGCGAGCATGTTCGCGGTTCCGCCGATCGCCCGGATCGACCACATCCTGGCCTCACCGGCCTTCGCGATCACCGGCTACCAGGTCGGCTCCGAGTTCGGCAGTGATCACAAGCCGGTACTCGCCGACCTGGCCATGCGCTGAGCCCAGGCTGCGCACCGCGGTCCCACCGGCCCGCGCCTTCGGGCTGCGGCACCGACTGGCGCGGCTACCGGTCAAGATCTGAGGATCATGGTCGTCACAACGACCGAAATCCTCAGTTCTCCGACGGACCAGGCCCCCGAGGGCGGGTCTACCGCCCGACGAAGTCGGCCTTGCCGGGGCCGTTCGCGATGAACGAGTCCATCCCCAGCCTGCGGTCCTCGGTGCCGAACAGGCCGACGAACAGGGCCGACTCCAGCCGCAACGCCTCGGAGAGGGCGAGCTCGGAGCCGTCGTCGATCGCCTGCTTCGCCGCCGCGAGGGCCAGCGCCGGGCCGGCCACATACCGCCCCGCCAGCCGCAGAGCCTCCGCGTACACCTCGCCGGCGGGCACGACCCGGTCGGCGAGGCCGATCGCCTCCGCCTCGGCGGCGCGCACCTGCCGGCCGCTGAACACCAGGTCCTTCGCTCGGGCCGGACCGACGAGCCGGGGCAGCCGCTGCGTGCCGCCGGCGCCGGGGATGACACCGAGCGTGATCTCCGGCAGGCCGACCTTGGCGTTGTCCGCGAAGACCCGGAAGTCGGCGCACAGCGCGAGCTCCAGCCCGCCGCCGAGGGCCCAGCCGGTGACGGCGGCGATGACCGGCTTCGGGATCCGCGCGATCAGCTCGAAGACACCGGTCAGATCACGGACCCAGCTGGCGATGCCGGCGACGTCCAGCCCGGCCATCTCCTTGATGTCCGCCCCCGCGGCGAACACCTTCTCGCCGCCGTAAAGGACGACCGCACGGATGTCGCGACGTTCGGTGGCCTCCTGGACCGCGACCCGCAGGTCGGCGGTGAGCGCGGCGCTCAGCGCGTTCATCGGCGGACGATCCAGCCTGACCGTCCCGACTCCGTCGGCGACCTCCAGCCGCACGAGCGCCATCCCGAACCTCCACCTCGCCGTGAAACCGTGGGCCGCGCATCCGCACCGTGGCCGCGACCACAGCCGGGACCGTGACTGTGCCGTGACCCCTCGGGGACCTGGCAAACCCTAGCCGAGCCGGCCCCGTCGGCGGGGCGGACAGCGTCGAGGGTCACCGCTCGCCGCCGGTTTCATGGCAGCCGACGATGGGCAACCCGCAGCCACCCGCCTCCACCCGCCTCCACCCGTAGCGCCCACCTCGACCCGAGGCAGGCCGGCGGCGGCCGGTGTGATCACGGCGGGTAAGTAGCGAACCCCGGACCGCGTCGATCCGAACAAGGATCCAAGCAAGGAAGTGACGCATCTCACTTGTCTGACCGACAGGACACGTTTCCAGGACCAGCCGGCTCGCCCGCGTTAGCGTCGAAGCCATGATCCGTCCCGGCAGCGCGCAGTCGCTCGGCGTCCGCTGGGACGGGGCCGGCGTCAACATCGCCGTCGCCGCACCGCACGCCGAAGCCGTCGACTTCTGCCTCTTCGACGACGTGGACGGCACCGGCGAGCGCAGGCACCGACTGCCCGAGCGGGATGGCGGCGTCTGGCACGGCTACCTCGACGGGGTCCGCCCGGGCCAGCTCTACGGCCTGCGCGCGCACGGCCCGTACGCGCCGGAGCTCGGCTACCGCTACAACCCGGCGAAACTGCTGCTCGACCCGTACGCGCGCCAGGTGACCGGCGACTTCGTGCCGCATCCGGCGGTGCACGGGTACTCCGACGGTGATCCGTACGGGCGCGAACCGGACGACCGCGACTCGGCGCCGTATGTGCCGAAAGGCGTCGTCACCGGGACGGCCACCGGCCCCGACCCCACCGCGAACCGGCCGGGCATCGGGTGGTCCGACACGATCGTGTACGAGATGCACGTCCGCGGCTTCACCCGGCGCCACCCCGCCGTGCCCGAGCCGCTGCGCGGAACCTACGCGGGCCTGGCGCACCCGGCGGTCATCGACCACCTGCGCCAACTCGGGGTCACCGCCGTCGAGCTGCTGCCCGTCCACGCCCACATCTCCGAGATGTCGCTGCTCGAGCAGGGACTCACCAACTACTGGGGCTACAACACGCTGGGCTTCTTCGCCCCCCATCCGGGCTATGCGGCCACCGCGGACCCGGTGGGCGAGTTCCGCGCCATGGTCGCGGCGCTGCACGAGGCCGGCCTCGAGGTACTGCTGGACGTCGTCTACAACCACACCGCCGAGGGCAACGAGCGCGGGCCGACGCTCAGCCTGCGCGGCCTCGACAACGCCGAGTACTACCGGCTGGAGCCCAACGACCCGCGGCGCTACCGCGATGTGACCGGCTGCGGCAACACCGTCGACCCGACGTCCCCCTATGCCGTGCAGCTGATCTGCGACTCGCTGCGGTACTGGGTCGCCGAGATGGGGGTCGACGGGTTCCGGTTCGATCTCGCCACCGCGCTCGCCCGCGCCCCGGAGGGCTACGACCCGGCCGCTCCCCTGCTCACCGCGATCCACGCCGATCCGCTCCTGGGCTCGGTGAAGCTGATCGCGGAGCCCTGGGACCTGGGCTGGGCCGGCTACCAGGTCGGTGCGTTCCCCGCACCGTGGTCGGAGTGGAACGGCCGGTACCGCGACACGGTGCGGGACGTCTTCAGCGGGCGCACCGGAAGCGTCGCCGATCTCGGGTACCGCGTCACCGGCTCGTCCGACCTGTTCGAGCACGACGGCCGCCGGCCCTGGGCCTCGGTGAACTTCGTGACCGCACACGACGGCTTCCCGCTCGCGGATCTCGTCTCGTACCGGGAGAAGCACAACGAGGCCAACCTCGAGGGCAACCGGGACGGCGAGTCGGAGAACCGGTCGGCGAACTTCGGCGCCGAAGGCCCGACCGACGACCCGCAGATCCTGGCGACCCGCCGGCGGGTGCGGCGCGCGCTGATCAGCACGCTGCTGCTGTCCGCCGGCGTGCCGATGCTGGTGGCGGGCGACGAGCTGGGACGTTCGCAGCAAGGCAACAACAACGCCTACTGCCAGGACAACCCGGTCTCCTGGCTGGCCTGGCCGGCCTGGTCCACGGACGTGCGGGCGCCGGCGGACAGGGAGACACCGGCGGACGGAGAGACACCGGCGGCTGGCCCGGCCCAGGCGGGCTCAGACCCGGACGGCTCAGACCCAGTCGATGTGGACCCGGCCGGCTCGGACCCGGCGCTGCTCGCCCTGGTCAGCGGGCTCACCAGGCTGCGGCGGACGTCCCCGGTGCTGCGCCGGGAGCGGTTCTTCCGCGGTGGGGCGGTCGACGGCGACATCCTGCCGGACATCACCTGGTTGCGGGCGGACGGCGCGGTGATGTCACCGGCGGACTGGAACGCCCCACAGGTGGCGATCCTGGTGGCCCACCTGGCCGGCACGTCGATCGAGTGGTCCGATCCGGCCGGGCAGCCGATCGCCGGGGACAGCCTGCTGCTCGTGATCCATCCCGACGGCGTGGACGGACCGCTCGTGCTTCCCGGCGAACCGTGGGCCGCCGGCTACGAGCTGCTGCTGGACACCGCCGAGGACGACCTCGCCGGCTTCCCCGGCACGATCGACGCACCGCGGCGGTCGCTCGGCCCCGGGGAGACCCTGCTCGTCCGCGGCCACGCCGTCGTCGTCCTGCGGGCACTGCCCGCGCGCCGCGCCACGGTGATCCCCGCATCCGGTGCGGACACGGGGATCACCGAGCCAGGCGAGCCAGCGGCACAGCCCGAACAGCCCGAACAGCCCGAACAGCCCGGGCCAGCCGAACAGCCCGGGCCGGCGGCGCAGTAGCGAACCTCGGTCAGGGGTTGGTGACCAGGCCCAGCTCGGCCGGGCTCGCGAGGAGCGGGTGGCGTGGCAGCACCCGCACCGTGTAGCCGAACGGACCGGTCCGCCCCAACGGGATGGTGCCCTCGAAGCGGTGGCCGTGGCCGCCCTCACCCTCGCCCTCGCCCACCTCGCGCAGCGAGAGGGTGCTGGCGGTGAGGATGCGGTCGGTCTCGTCCACCCGGCCGTACGAGGCGATCACGTCGACGTCGGCGAGGTCCAGGCCGCCGAGGTCGACGGTCGCCCGGACGACCAGCGACTGGCCCACCTGGGGGGTGTCGCCGAGTCCCGCGGAGTCGACGTTGAGCACCCGCACGCCCGACCAGCCCGCGCGCACGCGCTGCTTCCACGCGGCGAGATCACGGGCACCCGCCAGGTCATGCTCGGTCGCCTGGCTGGCGGAGCGGCCGGCCGGCACGTAGTAGCGCTCGACGTACTCGCGCACCATGCGGGTGGCCAGCACCTGCGGCCCGAGGGTCGACAGCGTGTGCTTGACCATCGCCGTCCACCGCGGCGGGTGGGCCGACGGCACCGGCCGGTCGTAGAAGCGCGCGGTGACGGTGTTCTCCAGCAGGTCGTACAGGGCCGCCGACTCGATGTCGTCGCGCCGGTCGGGGTCCTCCACACCGTCCGCGGTCGGGATCGCCCAGCCGTTCTGGCCGTCGAACATCTCGTCCCACCAGCCGTCCCGGATGGACAGGTTCAGGCAGCCGTTGAGGGCGGCCTTCATCCCGGACGTGCCGCACGCCTCCAGCGGGCGCAGCGGGTTGTTCAGCCAGACGTCGCTGCCGGCGTAGAGGTAGCGGGCCATGCCGATGTCGTAGTCCGGCAGGAAGACGATCCGGTGCCGCACGCCGGGGCTGTCGGCGAACTGCACGATCTGCTGGACGAGCAGCTTGCCGCCGTCGTCCGCGGGATGCGCCTTGCCGGCGATGACCATCTGGACGGGGCGCTCGGCGTGCAGCAGCAGGCGCTTGAGCCGCTCGGAGTCGCGCAGCATCAGGGTCAGCCGCTTGTAGGACGGCACCCGGCGGGCGAAGCCGATCGTGAGCACGTCGGGGTCGAACACCGACTCGACCCAGTCGAGCTCGCCCGGCGCGGCACCGCGCTGCAGCCACGACGCGCGCACCCGGCGCCGGATCTCGGCGACGAGCTGTTCACGCAGCTCGCGGCGGGTTGCCCAGATCGCTTCGTCGGACACCCGGTCGAACTGGGCGAAGCCGGCGGCGTCACCGCTGAGCAGGCCGGGACCGGTCTGACGGTCCGCGAGCTCGACGACGGCGCGGGACACCCAGGTCGGTGCGTGCACGCCGTTGGTGACGGAGCCGATCGGCACCTCGCTGTGGTCGAAGCCGGCCCACAGCGCGGCGAACATCTCACGGCTGACGATGCCGTGCAGGCTGCTGACGCCGTTGGAGCGCTGGGCGAGCCGCAGGCCCATGTGGGCCATGTTGAACACGTTGGGGTCAGGCTCGGCGCCGAGTTCGAGGACCCGCTCGACCGGCACGCCGGGCCAGGTGTTGTCGCCACCGAAATGCCGCGCGACCAGGTCCTTGGGGAAGCGGTCGATACCGGCCGGCACCGGCGTGTGGGTGGTGAACAGCGTGCCCGCGCGCGCGGCCTCCAGGGCCTCGTCGAAGCTCAGGCCGGTCTCGGTCAGCTCGCGGATGCGCTCCAGCCCGAGGAAGCCGGCGTGCCCCTCGTTGGTGTGGTAGACGGTCGGGGCGGGTTCCCCGGTGACCGCGGAGTAGGCCCGCAGCGCCCGGACGCCGCCGATGCCCAGCAGCATCTCCTGCAGCAGCCGGTGGTCGGTCCCACCGCCGTAGAGCCGGTCGGTGACGCTGCGTTCGGCGGAGGAGTTGTCCTCGACGTCCGAGTCCAGCAGCAGCAGCGGAACCCGTCCGACCTGCGCCTTCCAGATCTGCGCGTGCAGGGTGCGGCCCTCGGGCAGGCCGACGGCGACCTTCACCGGCACGCCGCCCGAGTCGGTGAGCTGGGTCAGCGGCAGGCCGTGCGGGTCGATCCCGGGGTAGCGCTCCTGCTGCCAGCCGTCCCGCGACAGCGACTGGACGAAGTAGCCGGCCCGGTAGAGCAGGCCGACCCCGATGATCGGCACCCCGAGGTCGCTCGCGGTCTTCAGGTGGTCGCCGGCCAGGATCCCCAGACCACCGGAGTACTGCGGCAGCACCTCGGTGATGCCGAATTCCGGCGAGAAATAGGCGATGGCGCGCGGAGCGTCCGCAATCGCCTGCTTCTGGTACCAGCGATCGGTGGTCAGGTAGTCCTGCAGGTCGTCCGCGGCGTCGGACAGCCGGCGAAGGAACTTCCGGTCCGTCGAGAGCGCCACGAGACGGTCGTGGTCGACCTCTCCGAGCAGCCGGACAGGATCGCCCTTGCAGGCCCGCCACAGCTCCGGATCGACGGACTCGAACAGGTCCAGCGTATCCGGATGCCACGACCAGCGAAGGTTCAGAACCAGCTCTCCCAGAGCAGCGAGCTGCTCTGGGAGCTGGGCACGGACAGTGAATCGGCGCAGCGCTCTCACGAAACGGGAAGCCTAAACAGGGAGCATGAACTTCCCGCACCCGGGTTCGGCGCGGCGGTAAAGAAGCGGGAACAACTTCGCCGCTATCCGCCCAGGACGGCTACTCGTCCGGGGCGGTGGCGACCTTCGCCGCGAGTGCGGCCATGACCGACGGGTCGCGCAGGGTCGTGACATCGCCGAGCTCACGGCCTTCGGCGACGTCCCGGAGCAGCCGCCTCATGATCTTCCCGGAGCGGGTCTTGGGCAGGTCCTCCGCCCAGATCACCCGCCGCGGACGGGCGAGCTTGCCGATCCGGTGGGCCACGTGGTCACGAAGCTCCGCGATCATGTCGTCGTCGCCGACCTGGTCACCGCGCAACGTCACGAAGGCCACGATGGCCTGGCCGGTGTCGGCGTCGGCCTGGGCCACGACCGCGGCCTCGGCGACCGCCTCGTGCGAGACGAGCGCCGACTCGACCTCGGCGGTGGACAGCCGATGACCCGACACGTTGATCACGTCGTCGATCCGGCCGATGATCCAGAAGTACCCGTCGGCGTCGAGGCGCGCCGCGTCCCCGACCAGGTAGGTCCGCGGGCCGAAGCGGGAGAAGTACGTCTGGACGAACCGCTCGTCGTCGCGGTAGAGGGTGCGCAGCATCGACGGCCACGGACTGGTGATCACCAGGACGCCGGTGCCCTCGGCCAGCGGCTCACCGTCCTCGGTCAGCAGCGCCGGGGTGATGCCGGGCAGCGGCCTGGTCGCCGACCCTGGCTTGGTCGAGGTGATCCCCGGAATCGGCGAGATCATGATCGAGCCGGTCTCGGTCTGCCACCAGGTGTCCACGATCGGGCAGCGCCCGCCGCCGATCACCTCGTGGTACCACAGCCACGCCTTCGGGTTGATCGGCTCACCGACCGAGCCGAGCACCCGCAGCGAGGACAGGTCGTGGCGGGCCGGGTACTCGGCGCCCCACTTGATGCACGCCCGGATCGCCGTCGGCGCGGTGTAGAAGATGGTGACCTTGTATTCGGCGATCAGTTGCCACCAGATGTCGAAGTCCGGATAGTCCGGCGCCCCCTCGTACATCACGCTCGTCACGCCGTTCGACAGCGGTCCGTACACGATGTAGGAATGCCCGGTGATCCAGCCGACGTCGGCCGAGCACCAGTAGACGTCCGTCTCCGGGTCGAGGTCGAACACCGCGCGGTGGGTGTAGGTCGCGCCGAGCAGATAGCCGCCGGTCGTGTGCAGAATGCCCTTCGGCTTCGCCGTGGAGCCGGAGCTGTAGAGGATGAACAGCGGGTGCTCGGCGCCGAGCGGCGCCGGCGGGCACACCGGGTCCGCCGCGGCGAGCAGCTCGTCGTACCAGACGTCCCGCCCGGCGCGCATCGCCGTCTCGACCCCGCCGACCGGGCCGGTGGAGCGCACGACCACGACGTGCTCCAGCTTCGGCAGGTCCGCCATCTCCTCGTCCACGCCGGCCTTCACCGCCGCCGTGCGGCCCTTGCGGCGCGCCCCGTCGACGGTGATCAGCACCTTCGCGTCGGAGACCTCCATGCGCTCCCGCACCGCCGACGGCGCGAACCCGCCGAAGACCACGTTGTGGACCGCGCCGATCCGGGCGCAGGCCAGCATCGCGACCGCGACCTCGGGGATCATCGGCAGGTAGATGCCGACCACGTCACCGGCGGCGACGCCCAGCGAAAGCAGGCCGTTGGCCAGCTTCTGCGTGTCGGCGAGCAGCTCGGCGTACGTGACGTCCCGGCGCTCGCCCTCCTCCCCGCGCCAGTGGTAGGCGACCCGCTCCCCCAGCCCGGCCGCGACATGGCGGTCCAGGCAGTTCGCCGACACGTTGAGCTCGCCGTCGTCGAACCAGCGGTAGAACGGCGGGTTCGTGTCGTCGAGCACCCGGGTGAACGGCTTGTCCCAGCTCAGCAGCTCCCGGGCCTTCGCCGCCCAGAACCCGACCGGATCCGCGGCCGCGTCCCGCGCATCGGCCTGCTCGGGCTGGCGCGGCGTGAAACCGGCCGGCGGGTCGAAGCTCTCGACCGCCAGCAGCCGCGCAAGCTCGGCCTCCAGCTCACCGCCGGCGGAGCCGGCACCGGCCCGGTTGGCATCGCCCGTGTCTGTCGCGGCCATGGATTTCCTCCCACAGGCGTCTGCGTGGTCAACCCCCGTGTTTCCACGGTGTATCACGACGTCCCCGGTACGTCCCAGGCCCGCACGGCCTTCGAGCGGCGAGCGGTGCACCGCGGGCGGCGGACGGTCCGGCGACCGAAGAACCGTCCGGTGCCGGACGGACGCCACCGGACAGACGCCACCGGACAGACGACGGGCGACGGGCGGTCAGGCGGTCAGGCGGTCAGGCGGTGGACGGCTGTCCGGCACGCACCCAGGAGTGCAGCAGGCCGAGGAGTTCCTCGGAGGCGAGCAGCCCGGTCCCGCTCGTCACCGTCAGGTTCGGCGCCGCCCAGCCCAGCTCGTGCAGCTCACCGTGCGCCGGGCGCACCGCCCGGTCGGCGGCGGACAGCATCGGCATGTCGAGCACGGAGTCACCGGCGGCGAACACCCGGGACGCACCGGCGCGGCGAGCGACCTCCGCCACCGCCGCCTGTTTGGTGAGCGGTCCCGGAACCAGGTAGACCTTGCGCCCCTGGGACGACAGCGACCACCCGGCGGCGGCCACCTCGGCGGCGACCTCGGACAGGTCCGGAATCATCTCCCGGCTGTGCGCGACCAGGTAGACGAACAGGTCGTCGGCCACCCGGACCAGCCGGGCCCAGTCCTGCGTCCCGAGCCGTTCGGCCAGTTCGAGCACCTGGGCCAGCGGGGCGCACCCGTCGGCGAGGCGCCCGGCGATCTCGTCGGCCCACACCGGATCGGGAACACCGTCGACGAGCAGGTGCCCGCCGTTGGCCGCGACCGCGTACCGGGGCCGCAGCCCCAGGTCGACCCGCTGGTACTGGGCGAGGGTGCGGGTGGTGACCGGGGTGAAGACCGCCGTCCGGTGCAGGTCGGCCAGCAGCCGCAGGCTCACGTCGCTGGAGAACGAGTAAGCGGCGCCGTCGATCTGCTCGACTCCGGTGACCTCGGGTTCCGCGGCGCCGGGCGCCAGCCCGAAGTGCCTGCGGGAGAAGATCAGCGTCAGGTCGAGGTCGCAGGCGAGCAGGGCGGTGCCGGCGCCGGCGCCCGTGCCGGCCCCGGCAGCGGTGCTGACGGTCGTCATGCCACCGGCCGCCAACGCGCCGCCGGCGTGTGGAACACCGGCCCGTCACCGGACTCGGTGCGGACCGGCCGGACCAGGCCGACGCAGGAGAACGGCAGATCCGCCATCTCCTCCACCGGAACTCCGCGCGCCTGCGCGAGCGCGAGCACGTGGGCGAGCTCGTCGAGCCGGTCGGGCGCGACCAGGATGCGCCACGGCACCCGGCGCAGCAGCACCCGGGTGGCCTCCCCGACACCGGGCTTCACCATGATCACATCCGGGATGTCGAACTGGTCCGCGATGCGCTCGACCGCGGCCCAGCCGTCCCAGGTCGGTGTGCGGTCGGCGGACCACAGCCGCGGCCACTCACGGTCGACCTCGTCCGCGACGTCGTCGAACCAGCCGACGATCGTGTCGACGAAGTGCTGCGACAGGTCGTGCTCGGCCAGCTCCCGGTAGAACTTCGCGCCGTGGAAGTCGTCCGGGCCGATGTGCTCGGCGTTCAGGACAGTGCGGCTGACCAGGCCGCTGACGGTCGAGTTCAGGCAGGCGCTGGGGATCAGGAAGTCGTCGCGGGTGCCGAACAGCGGCACGCACCGGGCCGGGTCCGCGAGCACGGCGAGGGTTTCGTCGAGGCGCAGGTCGGGCCCGAGCCCGCGCACCGCGTCGGTCAGCACCCTCGTCATCACGCCCTTGCCGGTCCAGCCGTCGACGAACTGGACCGCCTCGGGGTCGTGCCGGTCGGTGATGTGGCGCACCGCGTTCAGGTCGAGGCCCCGGTCCTTGATGACCGAGATCGCGTAGTGCGGGACGTCGAGGCCGTGCCGGAACAGGTACCAGCGCCGCATCAGGATGCCGATCGGCGTGCCCGCCCGGGCGATCGACGCGAGCACCGGAGCCGGCTTGGTGTGCCGGACGAGCTCGGCCACGATCCCGGTGGCCAGCGCCACCCGCCGCGCCGAACGTTCCAGCGCCTGCCGGTAGATGTCCAGGTACGCGGCATCGGGCTGGTATTCGATCGGCAGGTCCTCGGAGTAGTGCCGGCCGGACTGGAAGCCCTCCTCCCGGTCCTCCGTCGGCCGTTCGAGGTTCGCGTCGCTCAGGTCGGTGAGCAGGAAGGTGACGTCCTCGGGCAGGTAGGAGCCGGAACCGATCAGCGGCCGGCCGCCGGGCCCGAGGGGCTGGGAGAAGCTCATACGGCACCTTCCGCGGGGTGCCCGCCAGCCGCCGGCGCGGGGCGGGGAGGCACGTGGCTGGGAATGGTCACGACGGTCACCGGTGCGCAGGCACCGAGCGCCACGACGAGGCCGTCCACGGCGGGGGCGCCGGGCACGGGCCCGCGGCCGTCCAGTGCCGCGTCGACGACGACCACGATGTCCTCGTAGCGTCCGGGCGCCACGTTGTAGACGTGGCTGACCCGGGATGGGTCGTCCGGCGCGGGGAAGGTCAGCGCCGATCGGATGGCGTACCCGTCCACGTCGAGGGGGTGCACCGGCGAGCGGGTGGTCGACTGGTAGAAGATCCGGCGTTCGGTGCGCTCCGCCAGGCACTGCGCGAGGCGCATCGGCACGTACATCAGCTCCTCGGTGCCCAGGACCAGGATGTCCCCGCCCGCGTTGGGGTCACCGCCGCGGGCGGCGCCGATGCCGGCCAGCACCTCGTCGGCCACGGCGGGGAGCTCCGCGGTGAGCCGCTCCCGGGTGTGCTGGGACCAGCCGTGCCGCGCGCCGTCCGGCAGACCGGCGGGCCAGGGCACCGTGACCCGGGTGACCGCGCCAGCCGGGCCGGCGGAACCCGCGTCGCCGGCGGCGCCACTGGCGGCATCAGCGCCAGCGGCGATGTCAGCGCCAGCGGCGGCGCGTGCCGAGCCGTCGGCCGCGGGTCCGGGTGCCGGTTCGGGCGCGGCGGCGGTGCCGACGCTGCCGCGGATGCGGGTGGCCCGTTCGGTGACGTCCACCGGCACCGCGACCGTCGCAGCGACCAGCGAGACGACGTCGATGCGCACCCCCAGCTCGGCGGCGAGCGCCGCGAAGGCGGCCCGTGCGGCCGGTGGCCGGGCGTCGACGAGCGCGGCCACCGCGTAGTCCGTCCGGGGGGCGAACGCGTGCAGGATGCGGATGGTGCCGAGCGCGGTACGCCCGGTGGACAGTTCGTCGTCGACGAGGAGCAGCCGCCCGGGCTGGGCCAGCACCTCCGGGTCCTGCGGCATGAGCCAGTGGTGGGTCGCGTGCGAATGGGACTCGACGAACTCCAGCAGCGGCGTACTGCCCGGGACCTGCCGGCGCGTCGTGTGCAGGTAGTGGCTGTTCGGCAGTCCGTCGGCGACGGCGTGGCCCAGCGCGGTGGCGGTCTCGCAGTAACCGATGACGATCGGCACCGGCGCCGCCGCGGGCCCCGGCCCGGCCCACCGGCCCGGCTCGGGCAGCGCCCGGACCAGCGCGGCCAGGCGGGCGCCGGCGTCGAGCGCGACCTCGGGTGGCACTGGGAGATGCTTGCCGAGCACCCGGCTGACCAGCAGATGGGCGCGCCGGGGGTTACGCCGCAGCGCGAGTCCCACCAATCGGCGCAGGGCCAGCTCGTCGAGCTCGTCGGCCGGCTCGCCGCCGCGGATCTCCACGCCCAGGCCCAGGGCCTCCCACAGCCAGTCCTCGTCCGCCAGGTTCGCGGCCAGGTTCGCGGCCGGGGTTTGCGCCGGCGGGTCGGCCAGGTGATCGGCCGGCTGCCCTGCCGCGCCGTTGCGGGTGCCCTCGCCGGGCATCACCGCCGTCAACGGAGTGCGTCCTGAGTGGCCGCCAAGACGTCGACGAAGGTCAGGTGCTCGCGCAGCACACCGAAGGCCCGCGCGCGGCGCCGGACGGCCTCGGCCCACAACCGGTGCGGGCGAAGCTCGTTCATCTTGTTCTCATAGCTGCTGGCCCGAACCCCGCCCGCGTCGCCGGCAAGAATCACCTCCGCGTCCTCGTACTCCTCCTGGGTGACCACGTGGAGCGCCTGTACCGCCGGCACATGGCTCGGATGGATCACCGTCTTGCCGATCAGGCCGTTTGCCTTGTCGAGAACGACCTCGCGAATGAGGCGGTCCAGGTCGGCCGAGACGAGCTCGGACCGGATACGCGCTCCGCGCTCGCTGCCCTCGATCAGGTCCGCTTCCTCGAACGGCGTGACTCTCAGTGCACTGACGAACAAACGCTCCGGCTGCGCGAAGTACTCCCAGACCGGCCCGGTGACCACATGGTCGCCGCCCCGGGCGCAGATATTCACGATGTCCGCGATGCAGTCCCGCACGACGGCGATGTCGTAGATCGTGAGGTCCCGGTCACGACGAAGCCCGAACAGCCCGGAGAGATCTGTGGCCCCCAACCGCACCGCCAGCACGTTGTCCGCGTGCTTGTCGATCAGGCGCCGCACCCCGCCCAACGCGTCGACCCTGGTTTCGCGGAAAATGACCGACGGGCTCTCCAGCACCGGCATCGCCCACAGCGGGCGGCCGAGAACCTCCGAACCGCGCAGCACCTCCTCCAGCGCCGCCTCGCCGTTCTCGATGCCGAACTTCGGCAGCACGAAACCCGCGAGAAGTCCGCGGGCCGCCTCGCCCATACGGGCCAGCAGGGTCGACATCTGGGTGACGGTTCGTACCCGGATGAACAGCAGCGGCACGCCATCGCCACAGGTCGGCGGATCCTTGCCGAGCTCCGTCAGGGCCGCGATCACGTTGTCCTCGGCGTCGACCACCTCGTGGTCGGCGATCGCGTCCTCCAGGCAGAGGACCATCGAGGTCACCCCGGCCGCCACCTGCCGCCGGACGTCCCTGGCCAGGCGCGGCCTGGTACCCGGGGCGTAGAGGGTCGCGCCGAGGGCGGTGGCCACCAGCCGACGGTCGTCGCCCGTGACGATCTCCTGGGGAGCGCGGTGGAACAGCGCCCCGGCCGTATCGCCGTCGAGGAAGCTGAAATGACGCAAACTGCGCGCTCCTGTCAGATCGATCCGACGGTGAGGCCGAGGGCGCGACCGTGCAGGTCGCAGGGCCTCCGGCGGGGCCTGGGGCCCGTGGCGCTGACGGTACCCCGACCTTTCACCGATCCGGGACGAAACACCACACGACGACTGGGTGGACAACTCCTTGTCCGACGGCAAACGGGCCGCCGCCCCTGACAGGAGGCGACGGCCCGTTTCACCGACATGTCGTTGTCACCCACCGGGCGGAGCCGGAGGTTCACACCCCGGACCGCTCCGAACCGCTCCGGTCAGAGATCCGGTCGGATCCGGCCACCCGCCGTGGATCCGCTCGCACCCGCCGGTGTGATCGGACCAGATCACACGGAGCCGAACAACTTCCGATAGAGGGTGCCGGCCTTCGGGTTCTGACCACCGTTCTGAATGGTCGAGCAGACGTTCCCGGGAGCGGCGTCATGGAAGTACGCCTCGTACGCCATCACATCGGCGTTCGCCTTGAACGTGTCGTACATCTTCTGAATGTAGAAGGGGTTGTCGCCGCCACCGCCGCGGCTGCACGAGGCGACACCCCACTCTCCGACGCCGACCTTCTTGCCGTGCTCACGGGCGAAGTTGATGAGATAGCACAGACCGTTCGGCGTGTTGCACTGCTTGTTCCACTCCGCCTCGGTCCTCGAGGCCGGGAACCAGTCGTAGGAGTCGATGCCCACATAGTCGACGTACTCGTCCCCGGGGTAGGCGGCCCACGGAGTCCCGGTCTTGGGCACCGGCGAGGCATGCGCGTTGAACGTCCAGTCGATCTTCACTTCCGGATCCGTGGAGCGGATGGCCGTGGAGATCTTGCGGAAGCAGTCACGGAACTCGGTGCCCGCGTTGTCCGCATGCCAGTACATGAAGGTCCCGTTGAACTCCCACCCGATCCGGACGATGGATGCGGCCCGGCCATTGTTCTTCAGGAAGGTGCCGAACGTCTTCCAGTACTTGTCGTATTCACCCCGGGCACACGCCGCGTTGTTGCCCTGCCCCTTCGGGAAGGTCGGCTGGCTGATGATCAGCGTGCCCTGGAAGCCCTTGTACAGGTCCAGCGGCCAGCGCGGCTCGACCATCGCGGACCAACCCTTGCTCCGGACGGTGAAGACATGCGCCACGTCGTTCGCCCGACCGCGCCAGTTACCGAAGGACAGCACCTGCGCCAGGATGTGCGACGGGTAGACACCCGACATCCAGGGCAGCCCGGAGAGCTTCCCGGGCGTGGCGGGCGTCGACCCGGTGCGCGCCGACGGCTTCGGCGCCTCGCCGGTGGACGGCGCCGGCGTCGCGGTCGGCTCGGCGGCCACCGGCTCCGACGTCACGGTGCCCTGCGTCTCGGCCGCCGGTGCGGTCAGCTCCGCGTCGACGACGTCGAGAGTGCCGCTCACCTCCAGCGCGTCCTGCCTGGCGGTCACCGTCACCCGGCCGGAGAAACCGGCAGGCACCTGGAACCCGAGAATGAAGCGGCCGTCCGTACCAGGCTGAGCCGTCGCGGAACCGCCGAGCTCGGCGGTGGCGGCGGTGACGGCGACGTCGCGGCCGGGGCTGAACCCGCGCCCCCCGACCAGCACGATGTCACCGTCGAAGAGCACGACCGTGAGACTCGGCTGGCCGTCGGTGTCCGTGTTCGCCGTCATGCCGGTCACCGGTACCGGACGGGCATCCACCGCGCCGGCCGAGCTGGCCGGGCTCGGGGAGGCGCTCGCCGCGGTACCAGCCGCGCCGGCCGGCACCGGGGCGACCAGCCCCAGCGGCAACAGCAGGGCGGTCACGACCAGCAGCCCCAGCCGCGCCCCGCGGCCGGACCCGTGCCACCGAGGGCCTGGTCGACGAAACCGTGGGGTGTTCTCGGAATTCCGGCGGAAGCCGGTTCGGGATGAGCGGTCGACCTGAGGGGTCGGTCGGCCGCCGGATGTCAGGGCCATGCTCGCGCGCCGCCTTTCGGTCGTGGCGTGGATCATCGGCGGACAAACGGCACCCGGCACACGCGGCAGACCCGATCACGGGTCAGCCCACGGCTCGTCCCCTCCGGGCCACCACCGCCGTGGCGAGATCCCAGCGCGCCGCATCGGTGCCAGAGCCGACCGAGTCCGACGGATTCTCCGGCTACACCGGCCGGATCACGGATGAATCCGGCCATACTCCGTATGAGTGATTGGGCTCATCGTAAGGGACTAACCAGAACGGGGGTGGTCCTACCGGAAAATATCTGGCGCGACGAAAGAAAAACTTGAGATCATCCGCAGCCCAATCACCGTCGGTTTAAGTAACGGATACACAACGGTGTGGATGATGTCCGGGTCGCGGTCCACCCGGTCGACAACGGGAGAAATTCGTCGCGGTTCGACCGAGACGCCGCCGCCGAACCGCGAATGTGCTTTGATGCGCGACCTACCCGGAGCCGGTAGGCGATGTCAGCGGATGACGAGCTGGACGTCCTCGGGATGGTCGACCCACAGCGCCGGCCCGTCCGGCGTCACCACCGGGAGAAGGCGGATACCCCACGGAAGCTGCGCGCCTTCGAGCGTGACCTCCATCGTCCACGAACCCGCGTCCGACGCCGCCTGCAGCTCCGCGAGAACCTGCCCCTCGGCCGGCGTCGTGGGCGGTTCCTCCCCGGGGCGGGCGACGAGCACGAGTCGAGGGACCGGCCCGGTGGACCGCACCTGCACCCGCAGCGTCCGGCGCCGCCAGCCCGCCTTCGCCACGGAGTACGACACCGAGGTCAGCCCATTCAGATCCGGTATGACCACCTGCCCGGTGGGCTGGCTGGGCGGGGGGGCCGCCGCGGCGGCGGCTGCCACGTCAGGCCGCCATTCCGGCGGCGTCGCACCCGGCCTGGCCTGTTGCGGCCCGGCGTCACCGCCCGCGCCCGAGATCTCGGTGACCGGCATGTCGACGGTCGCCGGCCCAGGCATACCGACCGTTTCCGGCCCAGGCATGCCAACCGTCGCCGGACCAGGCATGCCCGCCGTCGCCGGACCGGGCATACCAACCGTCGCGGGTCCAGGCATGCCCGCCGTCGCCGGACCGGGCATACCGACCGTCGGCGGCCCGGCCGGCACCCGGTACGCACCCGTGGCCGGCGCGACACCGGCGAGATCCGCGTCCACCCGCGCCGACGCCATCAGGGGCTCGGCGGGGTGCGGTATGCCCGGAACCCCGCTTGGAGCGGATCTGCGCGGCTCGATCAGCGCTGTCGCCGGTGATGGCACCGGCATCGGTGGTACAGGCGCCACCGGCACTGGCACCGGCGCCTGCACCGGCATCGGCGATGCAGGCGCCGTCGGGGTCGGGGTCGGCGCCGGCGTGACGTCGATGACCACCGGCTGGGTGCCCGGCGAGACGGCTGGCAGCGGGGCGCGGCCGATCGGTGGGGAGGCGACCCGGCCGGAGGAATGATCAATCGGCGACAACGGCGACATCGGTGACATCGGTGACATCGGCGGAGCGGGCGCGGCCGGCGGCCCGACCGGGGGCGCGGCCAGTCGGTGCCGGACCGACCGCCCGATGATGCCGATCTCACCGACGACCGTGACCGGCACGTAGATCAGTTCACTCGCCCCGTGGTCACGTTGGACAGCGGCGTCCCGCAGCTGGCCGTGCCGGCTCGCGCCGACCAGCCGCAGCGGCGGAAGCAGTTCGGCCAGCGGTACTTCCGTGCCCTCCGGTCCCAGCAGCGCCAACGGCCCGGAACCCACACCGGCGATCGTCGGGCCAACGCCCGGCACACCCGACACGCCGATCCCGCCCGACACGCCGATCACACCCGCGGCGCCAGCCGCGGCATCGACCGGTACGGCGACCGCGTACACCCGCACCTGCGCACCGGTCCGGGCGGTCCAGCGCAACGCGATCTGGTCGTGCTCGGCGCCGGCCAGCAGATCGGTCACCGGCCGCGGGCGGGTGACCACCCCGAACTCCGCCTGCGCGCCCGCCGTGCGGGCGGCGTTGCCGTCGACGTCCACGTACTCGACGAACGCGCGGTAGTGGTAGCCCACGCCCGGCAGCACGTCAGGGTCCAGGAAGCTGCTGCCGGTGACCCGGGCCCGGCGGGGCGGCGTGGTGACGGTGGACTCCGGGTCGACCATCCGCTCGATCGTCACGGTGTCCGCCGGCCCGCTCGGCCGCCAGGTCAGACGGACGCCGGTCGGGGTCGCCTCGGCCCGCAGGTCGGCGATGTCACGCACGGCGATGAGCGGCGCGGTGCTCACCGGTCTGGACTGCCGTTCCCCGGACAGCGCCGTCACCTCGTGGCGCACCGTTCGCCACGCCGGCGCGCCGGAGTCGGCGAGCTCGGTGGCGCCGGTCGTGCCCAACGCCCGCCGGTCGACCTGGCCCGAGCCCGGGTCGACGACGATCCGCTCCACCCGGTAGCTGACCGGCCCGGCGGACGCGGACGGCCGCCATCGCAGCAGGACGGCGTCGTCCGCCAGCACGGAGGTCAGGTCGGTCGGCGGCTGCAGCGGCAGCGCCGCCAGCGCGGCCAGCGCGTCATGGCTGTCCGCCGCGGTGGCCAGGACCGCGACGAGCGCCGCCTCCTGCTGGTCCGACGACAGGGCCCGCGCGGCCTCGACCCGGCGCCGGATCACCGCCTGCTCCGCGGTCAGCTCCCCGAGCACCTCGGCCGGCAGGCGGCCGTCCGGCCCGGGGACGTCGGCGGCGCGGGCCACCAGCCAGCGGGCGCGTTCGACCGCCGCGTCCGGGCGCAGGGTGGCACGTTCCTCGGCGAGGGCGCGCCAGCCCGCCTCGGTCGCCGCGAGCGCGGCCCGCACCAGGGAGTCCAGTTCGTCCGCCGCCTGGGCCGCGCTGTTGCCCGCGGCCGGTCCGGCTGCCGCCAGCGCCGCGCGGACCCGGCTCAGACCGTCCCGGGCGGCCCGGGGCCGGCCGTCCTCAAGCGCCTGCCGAACGACGGTCAGCGCGTCACCGGCGGCTCTGACCTGGCGCAGGCTGTACCCGCATCGCCGGCAGGTCACGGCCGCCGCCTCGGTGAGCGAGCCGCAGGCCGGGCAGTCGGTGTACAGCTGTGTGTCGCAGTACCGGCAGGTCGTGGACCCGCCGACCGGCTCGGGACGCCCGCAGCCGGGGCACAGCACGTAGTCGACGGCGCCGCCGGTGCTCACGGCGGCGCCGAGATCGCGGGCGATGCCGATGATGACGCTCTTCACCTGCTCGGTGCCGAGGCCACGGCCCGCGGCCAGCGCCGCCCGGACCAGCCCTTCGTAGGCGACCGCGGTCAGCTCCCCGTCGAGTACGACGTGCTCCTCGACGGCCGGCCGCAGCTCGTCCGCGACGTCGGCTGACAGGCCGGCGGTGTAGGGGGCGGGGTCGCTTTCGATCAGCCGGGACCGCACCATCGCGAGCAGGTCGGCCGTGAGGGTCTTCTCCCGGTCGTGCGGGCGGCGGGCGTTGCCGGCGGCGACCGACTCCCAGGCGGCCCGGATCCGCTGGGGCCCGGCGTCCGGCGCCACCCCCAGGAAGTCCCACAGCGAGGCGGTGCCGACCAGGTCACCGCCACGCAGCACCCGAAGGTCCTCGAGGCGTTGCCGGATCTGGCTGCGGACCTCGGGGGCGAGCGGCGCGGCCCCGCCCTGGTCACCGTCGGGTAGGACCTTCTCCCGGGCCAGCCGGGCGTCGAACTCCGGATCGCTGACGCCGGCGGCGGTGGCGAGGCGGCGCAGGCCCGCGATCCGGGATGCGGGGATACCACCAAAACGATCACGAAGCGTGACGAGGTAGCCGTCGAGCTTGGCGAGCCGCTCGGCGTCGCCGCTGCGCCGCGCGTCAAGCACCCGGGCCTGCAGGCGGATCCGGAGGTCACCGTCCAGCAGCGGCGTCTCCCATTCACCACGCCGCCGGACGAGCTCGGTCGCAAGCGCCGCGTACTTCGCCGAGTTGCGTTCGCGCTGAAGGAAGGCGACCACCCGGGCGAGCTGCGCGGCCACCTCCGAGTCGGTGTGCTCGCGCCGGGGATCGAGGTCCGCGATCAGGAAGGGGTCGGCGGTGTCGACCGGCGTCCGGGCGCGCAGCGCAGCCAGCACCCGTCGCCGGTAGCCGCTGCCGTCGAATGCCGCGCTCACCGCTCCACCCTCGTTCCGCCGCCGCCCGCAGGCTCTGGCCTTGCCCCTTCACCGACGAGCGTACGGATCCCGGCCCGGTCGGCGGTCACGGTGGTGCTCGTCTCCACTGTTCCACCGTCACCTGGCCGCCGCGGGTGCGGTCAGTCCCGCTGTTTGAGGAGACTGACCTTCGCCGACTCCTCCGTCTTCATGCTCTCGCTGCCGACCCCGGCCGTGACCCGGAGCACCAGCGGCTCGGACGCCCCGACATGGGTCGCGGTGACCTTGATGGTCTGGTCGCGCCCCATCTCGAAGCTGACCTCGACCGGGGTGCCCCGCGGGTGGCCGGCCGGGATGCCGCTGATGGCGCCGGCCACGATCACCTTGTTGTCCTCGATCCGGGTCGACTCGACCCCGGTGCCCTGCTCGAAGACCCGGATGTCGACCTCGGCCTGGTCGTCGGAGATCGTGTAGAAGGTGCGCTTCACCTCGATCGGCAGGGCGTCGTTCTGGTGGGCCAGGAACGCGGCGACCGCCGAGCCGCGGTCCTCCGCGAAGATCCCGAAGCCACGGGACGTGACGTCCGTCACCCGGGTGCGAACCAGATCGACCACCGAGGACGTCGTCAGCCCGGCGGCGGACGCGCTCGCCGCCGCGGCGGCCTCGAGGTCACCGGTCGCGGCGGCGTCGAGGGACTGGTCGGGGCGCAGCTTCCCGCTGGCCACGAGCTCCTCGCGGACCTCACGCTCCAGCGCCTTCTTCTGCCCGTAGACCGCGGCGCCCTTGGCCACGGCGAGGTCCGGGTCGGCGAGCCGGCAGGTGAGGCCGAACGCCTCGCCGAGACGGCGGGACACCGCCGGCAGCTTGCTCATCCCTCCGACGAGAAGGCACAGGTCGATGGTGTCGACGCCCTTCTCCTTCGCCCGCTGCAGGACGGAGCCGGTGAGGTCGACCGTGCGCTGCAGCAGCGGCGCGGTGATCTCCTCGAGCGTCGCGCGGGTGAACGTCACGCTGCACCGCTTGCCACCGTGCACCACCAGGACGTCCACGCTCTCCCGGCCGGACAGCGCGAGCTTGGCGTCCTCGGCCGCGGTGAGCAGCTCCTGCTCGTCGTAGACGTCGTCGAGGGGGTCACCGGCGTCCGGCTGCTCCTGGACGAACTTCTGCGCGAGGTAGCGGACGATCTCGTTGTCCCAGTCGGCGCCACCCAGCTCGTGGTCACCGTCGGTGGCGACCACCGTGATGTCGTTGCCGTCGAGGCGGATCACCGTCGTGTCGAAGGTGCCACCGCCCAGGTCGTAGACGAGCACGGTCGAGGCGGACTGGCCGTCCTGGGCGAACCCGTAGGCGAACGCGGCGGCGGTCGGCTCGTTGATGATGTCGACCACGTTGAGGCCGGCGAGCTCCCCGGCGAGCTTGGTCGCCTTGCGCTCCTCGTCACCGAAGTAGGCCGGGACGGTGATCACCACATCGGTGACCGGCGTTCCGGTCGCCCGCTGCGCGTCCGCGGCGAGGGCCTTGAGCACCAGGCTCGACACCGAGGCGGCGCTGTACTCGACGTCGTGTGCCACGAACCGCCAGTCCGAGGCGCCCATGTGCCGCTTGACCAGCCGGGCGACGTCGTCGGGACGGATCCGGGACTGGCGCTTGGCCTGCGTGCCGACGACGAAGGAGCCCGCGGGCCCACCGTCTCCCGCGGCACCGCTCTCGTCGAAGAGGACCACCGACGGCGTGGTGGGCTGCGACTCGATGTTGCGGATCACATCCGGGCGGCCGTATTCGTCGACCTGGGCGATACATGAGTAGGTGGTGCCCAGGTCAATTCCGAACACCTTGGTGCCTGCCACCGTCTGATCTTCCCTTCCACTGACGACTGCTGCCACCGACACCCCCGCGACCGGCGACGCGACACCCCACCGACGGGCCATCCGGGACATCCGGGCCATGCCGCCGGCCTCGCCGCCGACAGTGCTCGAAGTCGGCCTCTGCCTCATGATGATGACGGGGTGGCCAACCGCCGCTGAAGGCGGCCGTCCCACCGAGCGCGGCAGGCGGCCTCCGATGCCTCGGCACGATGTGCGCAGTCACCCGGCGCCGGGCGCGCTCAGGCGCCCGGGGGCGGTGCGCTCAGGCTCCCCGGCCCGCTGCTCAGGCCCCTCGGCGGGGTGCTCCCAGCGTGCTCCGCGCCGTGCGGTCAGCGTGCTCGGCGCCCTCGATACACCTCGGTCTCCGCCGGGCGGACGACCGTCGACTCGCCGCGGACGAAGCCGGGACGGACCGTCCGCGCGACGCTCCCCTCCAGCGCCGGGTCGTCCGTCTCGACCCGACGGACGCCCAGGAACCGCCCCGGATCGAACGCGTCACCGACCTCGGGCGAGAACGGGCGGACGTCGGCGGCCAGGTCCAGCACCTGAAGCAGCTGCTTGCGCAGTATCCCGGCGACGCTCTGGCTGTCATCCCCGCCGAGGCTGCTCATCTGGTCGTAGAGGCGAACGAGGCCACGCAGCAGCGGTGCGATCGCCTCGTTCAGCTCACCGCCGCGCAGCCGCCCGTTCTCCGCGTGGAGGCGATCGACGAGCTCCGCGTCGTGCCTGCGCAGCCGGACGAGTTCGTCCACCCGCTCGGTCAGACGTTCCAGCGCCTCGATGGTCCGCTCCCTGTCCGCCGGACCGCCGTGGTTCGACCCGCCCACGGCGACCGCGGTGTCCGTCCTGTCGGCGTGGCCAGCCGGGCCACCGCCGGGGCCGCTGGCGTCCTCGGAGGCCCCGCTGCCGCCCGCCTCGCCCCAGGGCTGGCCGGCGCCGTCCGCGGGCCCGTGCCCGAGCCCGGGCAGCGCCGGGGCCGGCAGATCCGGCGGGTTCGCCGCGGACGGATCGAAGGTGCCCGGCGCGGTGCCGGCATCCGGGCCAGGAGCTGGCGCCCCGAGTGGACCGCCGCCCACGCTGGTACCACTGCTCCCTGCGTCTGAACCGCTGCCTGTGCCGGGACCATTGACCACACCGGGACCATTGACCACGCTGACCTCGGCGGGTGGGACCGCCGCGGCGGAATCGCCGACGAGCGGAGGCTGCACGGTCGGCTCCGCCACGGCACCGGCGGCCTCGGCAGCCTCGGCAGCCTCGGCGGCGGACGACACCACCACCCCGTGCATCGGAGCGGCGCCGGTTGTCGGGGCCGTCGGCGGGAAATAGCCGGACGGCAGGGCCGGGTCGTGCGCCAGGTCCGAGCCGGTGCCCGGAGCGACGTCGACGTCATCGGCGGCGCTGGCTGCCCTGTCCCGGGTTCGGGCGCTGCCGCCGAGGATCTCGTAGTCCAGCAGGTCGAACTCGTCGCCGCCGGCGGGGCGAGGGGTCAGGCGCCGGTCCTGCGTGAGGTCGGTCGGCTGGGTGGGCGGTGACGCGGGCTCGAAAATGCCCGGTTCACCGCGGCGAAAAAAGTCGATCTTCTGCGCGGGCATCGGCGGGAGATCGCCGGTGCTGCCACCCCCCGCCCCGCGTTCGGCCGCCCGGCCCTGCGCGGGACCGCCACCGGGCTCGTGAAGCCCAGCGTGCTCGTGAAGCCCAGCGTGCTCGCCGAGCCCGCCCTGCTCGCCGGACTGTCCATGCCCGCCGAGCTCACCGGGCACCGCGGCGGCCCTCGGAAGCCTCGCGGTGAAGGATGCGCCGAACGCGCCGGGCGGGATCACCGACCGGGGCGCTCGCCCCGGGCCTGAGTCGACCGGCGCCTCGCGGTCGCCTGCCGGGTCCTGCTCGCGGGCGCCACGGTGGGGAACGTCGTCGGAGTAGGGCAGCCCACCCGCGTACTCCGCCGGCCTGCCACCGTACGGCTCGCCGTCGACGTAGTCCTCATAGCTGCCCGTGCCACCGTAACCGCCGGTGCCGTCGTAACCGCCGGTGCCGTCGTAACCGTCGGCGTCGCCGCGCCAGTCGGCCCGCTCGTAGCCGCCACTGCTTCCGCGTCCATCGGTTCCAGGGGTGCCGTAGCCGCCGGCAGCCGCGTGACCACCGGAACGCTCGTAATCACCGGAACGCTCGTAAGAGCCGGAACGGTCGTAGGAGCCGGAACGGTCGTAGGCGCCCGCGTCCTCGTAGCCACCGGTGCCCTCGTAGCTGCCGGAGTCCTCGTAGCTGCCGGCGTCCTCGTAGCCACCGGGACCGTCGAACCTGGCCGCGTCCCGGTAACCGGCGTATCGCTCGGCCGAGCCGTACCTGTCGGTGGCGGAATGCCTTGCGCTGGCAGGGTTCCTGTCGCTGGCGGGGTTCCTGTCGGTAACGAGGTGCCCGTCGGCCGACGGTTCCGCCCGCTCGTAGCCGGCGGCCGGGTAGCCGCCGTCGTCGTCGTGACCGGACGGGTAGTCCGCCTCCGGATCGCCGGCCCCACGGTCCGGCGGGCCGTACCCGGCACGCTCGTAGCTTTCCGACGCGAACACCGACCCCCGGCCGCCGCGTGCGCTCGCGGCCGGTCCGTTGCGTGCCGGGTAGCTCGGCGCCCGACGCCCGACGGGCGCCGGTGCCACCTGGCCGTGGCGGCCGTAACCACCACGGCCCGGGTCCGTGCTGTCCTCAGCCTCGTACCAGGACGGCCCGCGACCCGAGTCGTCCACCGCGGACCGGTCGGAGTCCACCTCCGCCGACGGCTCCGGCGGGTCCGCCGGCCCAGCGGCCTCCGGGGTCGGGTCGGGCGCGAACCAGCGGTACCCGCTGGCCTGCTGCCCGCCGGAGCCACTGGCGGCGGTGCCCGGTTCACCCGGGCCGGACGACCCCGTGCGCGAGGAACGGCGTGGCTGGAACATCGAGTAACGCCCTTCCCCGGCGGGTGGTGGCACTGGACGGATCATCCTGCTACAAGGCTCCCGGTCAGGGCTGACGCCGGGCCGGTGTCCCCACCCGGCCGTCGTCCGTGCTCCTCGGTCACCGCGCCTCGGTCACCGCGTCGCGCCGCTGCGCCTGGTCGATGCGCACAGCCTGCCCGGTTACGACGATCCTCTCAACTCCCCCCGTGTCCCGACATTCCGGTCACTTCCGGCCGGCGGTCCAGTTCAGGCCCCACCCGAAGGCACTGTCCAGCTCCCGGTGGCCGCCGACGTAGCGGACCTCGCGGCTGACGGTGAAGTCGTTGCCGGTGTTCGTGAGCAGGGCGATCGCGCACATGCGGGAACCACCCGCCTTCTCGTCCAGATGCACCTCGATCGGCGCGCCCTGCGCCGGGGTCAGCGTCACGACCGCGTTCGCCTGGTCGAAGGAGGCCACGCCCTCGTAGATGAAGGCGAACACCAGCAGCCGGCGGATCTCCCCGATCCGAGCCAGGTTGACGTGGAGGTTCTCGCCGCCCGCCGTCGCGCCGGTGCGGTCGTCGGCGTCGAGCTGGACGTAGGGCGGGTTGTCGAAGGAGCCGAAGGCGTTGCCCAGCGCCTGCACGACACCGCGCCGTCCGTCCGCCAGCTCGAACAGGCAGGCCAGGTCGAGGTCGATCCCGCCGCCCGCCGCGCTGAGCACCCGCTTGAGGAAGCCGCCCTTGGCCGCGCCGGAACCCGCCCCGTTCTGGGACCAGTTGAGATTGACGTGAAGCCGGCCGCCGCCGCCCTGCTTGCTCAGCGAGACGGTCGGCGCCGACTTGGTGAGGGTGACCTTGCTCAGCGACACCGGCGCTCCGGCCGGCGGCGCCGCTGGTCGCTTGCTGTAGTCGATGCCCATGGTCCGCTCCTTCGCGGTTGGTGGGTTTCCATCAATGGCGGCGGTCGATGACCGCCCTTTTCCATCTCACTTGCCACGGTCAGGATTGCCGCGAGTCCGAGTCGACGACGGAAAAGGCTCGCCGAATGACCGCCGCCAGCCGGGTGTCCGTCCGTCAGCTGGAGGTTCCGACGGGCGAGGCCTTGTCGCCGCCACCGCCCAGGCCACCGGAATCGACCGCGCCGTCCGGGTCCTGGCCGTCCGGGCCCGTGCCGCCGGCACCGGACTCGATCTCGGCCGCCTTCCGCTCCTTCGCACGGAAACGGATGGACGACAGCAGGGCCAGTCCGATGAACGCGACACCGATCAGGCCGGTGACGACCTCGTGAACCTCGGTCTCGATGGAGACCGCGAGGATCACGGCCAGCGCGCCGATCGCATAGTGCGCACCGTGCTCGAGGAAGACGTACTCGCTCAGCGTCCCGCGCCGGACCAGATACACCGTGGTGGACCGGATGTACATGGCGCCGATACCGAGACCGGTCGCGATGATGAAGATGTTCTGCGAAATCGCGAACGCACCGACCACACCGTCGAACGAGAACGAGGCGTCGATCACTTCCAGATAGAGGAACAGGAAGAAGGCGGCCCGGCCGGTCGCGAGAACCAGATCCGGTGTGCCGGTCCGGCGCTCCGCCGAGGCGGAGCCCGTCGCCTGCGCCGACGTGCCCTGGCCCGCGTCCTCCTCCTCGTCCTCGTCGTCGTCCGCGCCGATCCCCCGAGCTTCGAAGAACTCGCCGAGCCCGCGCACGCCGAGGTACGTGGCGAGGCCGGCGACACCGGCCGTCAGCACCTGCTGAGTGTGATCACCCGAGAAGGCCTCGGCGACGACCAGCAGGGCGACGAGCCCCGTCACGACGGACAGGACGTCGAGCTGGCCGGCGCGGCGCAGCGGCTCCTCCAGCCACCGGAGCCACTGGATGTCGCGTTCGGGGTCGAACATGAAGTCCAGGAAGATCATGAACAGGAAGATCCCGCCGAAGGCCGCGATCGAGGGATGCGCCTCGTGCAGCCGCGCCGCGTATTCGGCCTCGTCGTTGAGCGCGAGATCGAATACGTCCACCGGGCTCAGGTGTGCGGTCAGGGCCACGATCACGATCGGGAACAGCAGCCGCATCCCGAAGACCGCGATGATGACGCCGAGGCTCAGGAAGAGCCGCTGCCAGACCTCGCTCATCCGCCGCAGGATCGTCGCGTTGATCACCGCGTTGTCGAAGGACAGGCTGATCTCCAGGACGGCGAGGATCGCCACGATCGCCGCGGCGTCCCCGCCGCCGATCACCCCGGCGGCCGCGATCCCGATCGCAGTGATCGCGAACGACCAGCCGAATATCCGAAGTACGTGCACTTTTTGCGAACACCTCCCGGACCGACTCACTATGCTCCGACAGGCATTCGCGGGCGGGAACCGCGGTCCGTACCGGTCCCGCCACTCATAACATCACCGCGTTGTCACCGGACGTTGCGTCCGGTTCACCGGGCCGGGCCGATGCGGTTGAGCGCATCGTATTCAGCCAGAGCCCGGCTGGCACTACCAAAATCTGACGAAACGCCGACCTTGACGCCGGCCACGGCTGGGGGAAACCTCACAGAAGGCCTGGAAAGGATCCCACCGGGCGCCAGCCCTGATCCCGCCGGTCGACGGGATCAGGACCACCGGCTCGGGCCACCCCGGGTGTGGACCCCCACCGGAGGAGTGGCCGTTCGGGCCGACCGCTCAGACGTTGACGCCGTAGTCGCGGGCGATGCCGGCGAGACCAGAGGCGTAACCCTGCCCAACCGCGCGGAACTTCCATTCCGCTCCGTGCCGGTAGACCTCACCGAAAACCATCGCGGTCTCGGTCGAGGCGTCCTCGGTCAGGTCGTAGCGCGCGATCTCGGCCTGGTTCGCCGCGTTGACGACCCGGATGAACGCGTTGCGCACCTGGCCGAAGCTCTGCGACCGGTTGTCCGCGTCGTAGATCGAGACCGGGAAGACAATTTTGTCGATCTCGGCCGGCAGGCCGGCGAGGTTGAGGTTGATCTTCTCGTCGTCGCCCTCGCCCTCACCCGTGAGGTTGTCGCCCTGGTGCTCGATCGCACCGTCCGGGCTCTTGAGGTTGTTGAAGAAGACGAAGTGCCCGTCCGACACGACCTTTCCGTCGGGCCGGCAGGCGATCGCGCTGGCGTCCAGGTCGAAGTCGTCACCTGTGGTCGTCCGGACGTCCCAGCCCAGACCGATGACGACGTTGGTGAGACCGGGCGCCTCCTTGGTCAGCGACACGTTGCCGCCCTTGCTGAGGCTGACTCCCACTGCTCCTCCAGATTCGATGTTCAGGTTCGATGGTTCAGGTCCGATGTTCTGGTTCGACGTACCGCACGTTCGTCAGGCCGAGGTCCACCGACCCGCCGATGCCGCGCCCGCCCCACACGCTCGTCCCACGCGCGCCCCCGCGCCCCGGCCGGGAACAGCCACGCCAGCAGCCACGCCGGGCCGGCCGAGGACCGGCCGCACCACCCAGGGGTACGGGCGGCGGCAGCCTACTGCGTCACACATCACGCCCAAGGCCGCCCACGGGACCGGAGTGTCCGCCCACCAGCCTCGTGAGCCCCGGGTGCCCACCGCTGTCACAGAGCCACCCACGGGCGCCACCCGGGCGCCGGTACGCCGGCTCCGGGGCAGCCGCCCCACGGCCGCGCGCAGCCCCACCGGCGTGCGACCGCCACGGCGGCCGGCCCGGGTACCCGCGAGGGAGACGGGCGACACGGACGTATCCCCCGCTCGGCGCGGGCCGGCGACGCCTCGCCTGTCCGGTGTCACGCATCCCCTGTCCGGTGCGGTGGTCGATGAGAGTTCGTGTTCAGCGGTTCCGCGGCGAACACTTCTGTGCCCAGCGAGACGAACGACGGTTCGGTGTAGTTCCCGGATCGCCGAGCCTGCCACCACTTATGGCGCACCGATGCCGGAAGGTCTGTCACCCATCCGACACACCGTCACAACCGCTACGTGACACCCGCCGCCCCGGGCACACGCCGTCAGAAATACCCGCGACACAGCTCGAGGCCCACCCGGGACGAACCCGCCACCAGCCCCCACGGATCACACCGCCGGATCAACGTGGACAATATTCCCGACGGAAGGTTAACGATCTGAGCAAGCCGGGAACATCGGTCAGGACCGTGGCCATCGGGGCAGCACAACCAGGCACACCACGACCGCAACACAGACCCATCCGGTGGTTGCACGCAGTTCACGTGGCGGTGCCATCGAACGCCATGTACAGGGTCGACCATTGAGTCGTGGTTCGTCTGGATAAGGTCCCCATGATGATCGGACGTTCAGTAGGCCGGGTTGTCATCTCCGACGTGCGCCCGGTCGTCTCCTGTGGCCAGTGGCCGTCGCGGGCGGTGGAGGGGGAAACCCTCACCGTCAGCGCGACGATCTTCCGTGAGGGTCATGACCTCATCGGAGCAAATGTCGTTCTTTCCGGTCCCGACGGTCAGGGTGCCCCGTTCACCCGCTTGAAACTGACCGGCGCGGGCACGGACCGTTATGAGGCCGACCTCGTCATGGGGCGCGCGGGCCTGTGGGGCTTTCGCGTCGAGGCCTGGGCCGATCCGGTCGCCACCTGGCGGCACGGCATCGAGCTCAAGGTCGGCGCCGGCCAGACCACCGACGAGCTCGCCGTCGACTTCGAGGACGGCGCACGGCTGTTCCTTCGGGCGTTGCCGGGCCTGCCGGAGCCCCGGCGAGCCGAGCTCGCGCACGCGGTGGCGGTGCTGCGCGATGACCAGGTCACCGATCCGCACGCCCGCATCGCCCCGGCCTGCGCGCCGGAGCTGGCCGCGCTGCTCGACGCTCACCCGCTGCGCGAGCTGGTCACCCGCTCCCCCCTGCACCGCGTGTGGGTCGACCGGCCGCGCGCCCTGTACGGCAGCTGGTACGAGATGTTTCCGCGCTCGGAGGGTGCGAGCCTCGACCCGCCGCGCTCGGGAACCTTCCTCTCCGCCACGGAACGGCTGCCGGGCATCGCCGCGATGGGTTTCGATGTGGTCTACCTGCCGCCTATCCATCCCATTGGCGAGGTCAACCGCAAGGGCCCGAACAACACGCTGGTGACGGGGCCGGATGACCCGGGTTCGCCGTGGGCCATCGGCAGCGTGCACGGCGGACATGACGCCGTGCACCCCGATCTGGGGACATTGGACGATTTCGACCTCTTCGTCGCGCGTGCGCGTTCCCTCGGCATGGAGATCGCACTCGACCTCGCACTGCAGTGCGCGCCGGACCATCCCTGGGCCAAGCACCATCCGGAATGGTTCGTGGTCCGCAGCGACGGATCGATCGCCTACGCGGAGAATCCGCCGAAGAAGTATCAGGATATTTATCCGCTGAACTTTGATGCCGATCCGATCGGCATCTACCACGAGATCCTCCGCGTGGTCCGGTTCTGGACGGCGCGAGGCGTGCGGATCTTCCGTGTCGACAACCCGCACACCAAGCCGGTCGAGTTCTGGGAATGGCTCATCGGCCAGGTCAAGGCCACCGAGCCGGACGTGCTGTTCCTCGCCGAGGCGTTCACCCGGCCGGCGATGATGCACACCCTGGCCAAGGTCGGCTTCACCCAGTCCTACACGTACTTCACCTGGCGCAACGAGCGCTGGGACCTGGAGGAGTACGCCCAGGAGCTGGTCGAGTCGGCGCATTACATGCGGCCCAACTTCTTCGTCAACACGCCGGACATCCTGCCTGAGTACCTCCAGCGCGGCGGGCCCGCCGCGTTCCGGATCCGGGCCGTCCTCGCGGCGATGCTCTCCCCGACCTGGGGCGTTTACGCGGGGTACGAGCTGTTCGAGAACACCCCCGTGCGGCCGGGCAGCGAGGAGTACCTCGACTCGGAGAAGTACCAGTACCGGCCGCGCGACTGGGCCGGTGCCGAGCGGGCCGGGACGAGCCTGGCGCCCTACCTCACCCGTCTCAACCAGATCCGCCGTGACCATCCGGCCCTGCACTGGCTGCGCAACCTGAGCCTGCACCAGTCGGACGCACCCGAGATCATGGCCTTCTCCAAGCGGCTCGCCGACGAGGACCTGGTGATCGTCGTCGTCAACCTCGATCCGCACATGGCGCGGGAGACCACGGTGCGCCTGGACATGCCCGCCCTCGGGTTCGACTGGGGCGACACCTTCACGGTCCACGACGAGTTCACCGGTGCGTCCTACCAGTGGGGTCGGGACAACTACGTGCGTCTGGACCCGAGCGAGCCCGCCCACGTCCTGACCGTACGGCGCCACGCATGAGCGGCTCCGAACCGTTCGCCGAGGAGGCGCTGCGGGAGACGGCGGCCGCGGGCGGCGAGGCCGAGTCCCCCCGCGACCCGCAGTGGTTCAAGCGCGCGGTGTTCTACGAGGTGCTCGTGCGGGGCTTCGCCGACTCCAACGGCGACGGGACCGGCGACCTTCGCGGTCTGATCAGCAAGCTGGACTACCTGGAGTGGCTCGGCGTCGACTGCCTGTGGCTGCTGCCGATCTACTCCTCGCCGCTGCGCGACGGCGGCTATGACATCGCCGACTACTTCCAGATCCTCCCGGAGTTCGGCGACCTGGGCGACTTCATCAACCTGGTCGACGAGGCCCACAAGCGCGGCCTGCGGATCATCGCCGACCTGGTGATGAACCACACCTCGGACGAACACCCCTGGTTCCAGGCCTCCCGCTCCGATCCGGACGGCCCCTACGGCGACTTCTACGTCTGGTCCGACACCGACGACAAGTACCCGGATGCCCGGATCATCTTCGTCGACACCGAGAAGTCGAACTGGACCTGGGATCCGGTGCGCGGCCAGTACTACTGGCACCGGTTCTTCTCCCACCAGCCCGACCTCAACTACGACAACCCGGACGTCCAGGAGGCGATGCTCGAGGTCCTGCGCTTCTGGCTGGACCTGGGCCTCGACGGGTTCCGCCTCGACGCCGTCCCGTACCTGTACGTACGGGAGGGGACGAACGGGGAGAACCTGCCGGAGACGCACGAGTACCTGCGCCGGGTCCGCAAGGAGATCGACGCCAAGTACGCCGACCGGGTCATGCTCGCCGAGGCGAACCAGTGGCCGTCGGACGTCGTCCAGTACTTCGGCAACGACGACGAGTGCCACATGGCGTTCCACTTCCCGCTGATGCCGCGCATCTTCATGGCGGTACGCCGGGAGTCCCGCTACCCGATCTCGGAAATCCTGGCCCAGACTCCGGAGATCCCGCCGAACTGCCAGTGGGGGATCTTCCTGCGCAACCACGACGAGCTGACCCTGGAGATGGTCACCGACGAGGAGCGCGACTACATGTACGCCGAGTACGCGGCGGACCCGCGTATGAAGGCGAACATCGGGATCCGGCGCCGGCTCGCCCCGCTGCTCGACAACAGCCGGGACCAGATGGAGCTGTTCACCGCGCTGCTGCTCTCCCTGCCCGGCAGCCCGGTGCTGTACTACGGCGACGAGATCGGCATGGGCGACAACATCTATCTCGGTGACCGCGACGGTGTGCGCACCCCGATGCAGTGGTCCCCGGACCGCAACGCGGGGTTCTCGACCACCGATCCGGCCCGACTGTACCTGCCTGTGATCATGGACCCGGTGTACGGATACCAGGCGCTGAACGTCGAGGCCGAGCAGCGGATGTCGACCTCGTTCCTGTCCTGGACCAAGCGGATGATCGAGGTCCGCAAGCGGCATCCCGTCTTCGGGCAGGGCAGCTACACCGAGCTCGGAGCATCCAATCCGTCGGTGTTCGCGTTCGTCCGTGAGTTTGGTGACGACCGGGTGCTCTGTGTCGCGAACCTGTCCCGGTTCGCGCAGCCCGTGGAGCTGGATCTGCGGCGGTTCGCCGGGCTGGTCCCGGTCGAGCTGATGGGCCGGGTGCATTTCCCGGCGGTCGGCGAGCTGCCGTACCTGCTGACGTTGCCCGGCCATGGGCACTACTGGTTCGCGCTGACCAGTTCGGGGGAATTCACGCCTTAGGCGGTACGACGATGTTCCGCCCGGCACCTGCCCCCGGGCGGGACGGACCGGACCAGCCCGGAGCGATCCGGGCGGGCCCGGCCGGCCGGTCAGCCGCCTGTCTCCAATGTCGGCCTTGATGTTCCCAGGGGCGGACGTCACGATTTGTTCTCCTGGAACTCACGCTCCGGGCAGATCACGGGAGCTCGGCGGCTGCGCCTCGATTCGACCGGGGCGCTCCGCGGCTCCGAGGGCTCGCCGCCGGCGGATCGCGGACCGGGCGGACGACAACGCGACACGACGCGCAGGGAGGTCGAGCATGACGGACCAGCACTCCGAGCTCGCGGACCTGCTCGCGGACTGGCTGCCACGGCAGCGCTGGTTCGCGGGCAAGGGCCGGGCAGGTGGGCGGCCGCGCGTCGTTCAGGACGTCCAGCTGAGCTCAGGTGGGAACACAGGCACGAGCACGGCGACGAGCACGAGCACCGGCACGGCCGCGTCGTCGACAGCCACGTCGTCCACGGCCACGGGCACCGACACCGGCACCGGCCCGGCCGCGGTGCTGCGCCTGCTGGTGGTCGAGGTCGAGTTCGACGACGGAGGGCCCGCCGACTACTACCAGGTTCCGGTGGTCATCCGGGCGGACTCCCCCTTCGGCCACGACACCTTCCTGATCGGCGAGTCGTCGATCGGCCTGGTCTACGACGGCCTGCGCGACACCGACGGCAACGCCGCCCTGCTCGCCTACCTGCGGCGCGGGGCGAGCCGGGAGGGCCTCACCGCGACGACCGTGGAGACGCTGGACGAAGGCGAGCTCCCGGCACGCTCGATCGGCGCGGAGCAGTCGAACACCTCGATCGTCTACGGCGAGGCCTACATCCTGAAGGTGTTCCGCCGGCTGTGGCCCGGCATGAACCCCGACCTGGAGATCACCCGGGTCCTGGCCCGGGCGGGCAGCGAGCACGTGGCACGCCCGGTCGCCTGGCTCTCCGGCCAGCTGTCCGGCGTCCCGACGACCTTCGCCTTCATGCAGGACTTCCTGCGCACCGGCGCCGAGGGCTGGCTGCTGGCACTGGCCAGTGTCCGCGACCTGTACGCCGAAGGTGACCTGCACGCCGACGAGGTCGGTGGCGACTTCGCCGCCGAGGCCGAGCGCCTCGGCGCCGCCACCGCCCAGGTGCACCGGCACCTCGCGGCCGCCCTCCCGACCCGGCCGGCCGACCCGGCGGCGCTGTCGACGCTGGCCGACTACCTGCACCGGCGCCTCGACGACGCACTGGCGGCCCTCACCGAACTCGCGCCCTTCGAGGCGGCGCTGCGGGCCGCCTACGACGAGGTCCGCACGGCGCGGCATCTGGGCCCGTTCCAGCGCATCCACGGCGATCTGCACCTCGGCCAGGTGCTCCGGGTGGAGTCCGGCTGGGTGCTGTTCGACTTCGAGGGTGAGCCGGCCCGGCCGGTGCCCGACCGCACCCAGCTCGAATCCCCGCTGCGCGACGTCGCCGGCATGCTCCGCTCCTTCGACTACGCCGCCCAGTCGATGCTGCTGGAACGGCCCGACGAGCCGGCGCTGGCCTACCGGGCGCTGGAGTGGGCCGACCACAACCGTGACGCGTTCTGCCGCGGCTACGGCGCCGAGTCCGGCCGCGACCCCCGGGACGACCACGCCCTGCTGCGCGCGCTCGAGCTGGACAAGGCCGTGTACGAGGTGCTGTACGAGACCCGCCACCGGCCAGGATGGATCAGCATCCCGCTGCGGTCGGTCGAGCGTCTCACCAGCGAGCCGGCGGGGCGGGGCGCGGCGGCGCCCGCCCTGGAGGGCTCGGACCACGCGTAGTAGCCGGGACCTCGAAGGCGAGGTCCCGATCGGGGACGACGAGGTCCCGACCAGGAGAGAAGGACAGGTGGCCGTAGTGGACGATCCCGACGACGTGGCGCGGAACGGTTCCGTGAACGGGCGCCCTGACCTGGCGCGGCTGTCGAGGTTCACCGACACCGCGGTCGTGGACCGGCCCGACTCGCCGGACGCGCCGGACCCGGCCAGCGCCCCCCGGGTGGACGTGCCCCGCGAGGAGCTCGACCGCCTCGTCGGTGGCGCCCACCACGACCCGCACACGGTCCTCGGCGCGCATCCCGCCGGCGCCTGGACGATCCTGCGCACGCTGCGCCCCGACGCCACGGCCGTGACCGCGCTCGTGGACGGCGTCCGCCACCCGCTGACCCGGCAGCACAGCGGCGGGGTGTTCGCCGGCACGGTCCCCGGCCGTCTGCCCGACTACCAGCTCGAGGTGAGCTACCCGGACTCGACCTACGTCGTCGACGACCCCTACCGCCACGGCCCGACCCTCGGCGAGATCGACCTGCATCTGATCGGCGAGGGCCGGCACGAGCGGCTCTGGACGGTGCTGGGCGCCCATGTCCGCCAGCTGCCCGTCGCCGGTCGCGACACCCCCGTCGCGGGCGTCAGCTTCGCGGTGTGGGCGCCGAACGCCCGCGGCGTGCGGGTGGTGGGCGACTTCGACTTCTGGGACGGCCGCGCCCTGCCGATGCGCTCCCTGGGCTCGACCGGTGTCTGGGAGCTGTTCGTGCCCGGCGTCGAGGCGGGAACCCGCTACAAGTACGAGATCCTCGGGGTCGACAGCGTCTGGCGCCAGAAGGCCGACCCGGTCGCCTTCGCCACCGAGCTGCCGCCCGCCACCGCCAGCGTCGTGCACGAGTCGCACTACACCTGGCAGGACGCCGACTGGCTCGACCAGCGGGCCGCGACGGCCTGGCACGCGGCGCCGATCAGCGTCTACGAGATGCACCTGGGATCCTGGCGGCGTGGCCTGACCTACCGGGAGCTCGCCGCGGAGCTGCCGGAGTACCTGCTGGAGAACGGCTTCACCCACGTCGAGTTCCTGCCGGTCGCCGAGCACCCGTTCGGCGGGTCCTGGGGCTACCAGGTCACCTCGTACTACGCGCCGACGTCCCGTTTCGGCAGCCCGGACGACTTCCGCCATCTCGTCGACACGCTGCACGCCGCGGGCATCGGCGTGATCGTGGACTGGGTTCCCGCCCACTTCCCTCGGGACGCCTTCGCCCTCGGCCGCTTCGACGGCACCGCCCTCTACGAGCACCCCGACCCGCGCCGCGGCGAGCAGCCCGACTGGGGCACCTACGTGTTCGACTTCGGGCGGCCCGAGGTGCGCAACTTCCTGGTCGCGAACGCGCTGTTCTGGCTGGAGGAGTTCCACGTCGACGCGCTGCGGGTCGACGCCGTCGCCTCGATGCTCTACCTGGACTACTCCCGTCCGTCCGGCGAGTGGGTCCCGAACGTGCACGGCGGCCGGGAGAACCTGGAGGCGGTCGAGTTCCTGCAGGAGGTCAACGCCACCGTCTACCGGACGGTGCCGGGCGCCATGATGATCGCCGAGGAGTCGACGGCCTGGCCCGGAGTGACCCGCCCGACGCATCTCGGCGGCCTGGGCTTCGGCTTCAAATGGAACATGGGCTGGATGCACGACACCCTCGACTACGAGTCGAGGGCACCGGTGTTCCGGACGTACCACCACCACCAGGTGACGTTCTCGATGATGTACGCCTACTCGGAGAACTACATCCTGCCCTTCAGCCACGACGAGGTGGTGCACGGCAAGGGATCGCTGCTGCGGAAGATGCCGGGGGACCGCCGGGCGCAGCTGGCGGGCCTGCGCGGCCTCTACGGCTACATGTGGGCCCACCCGGGCAAGCAGCTGCTGTTCATGGGCTGTGAGTTCGCCCAGGACAACGAGTGGAGCGAGGCGACCACGCTGGACTGGCACCTGCTGGGTGACCACGGGCACAGCGGGGTGGCACGCCTCGTGCGGGACCTCAACCACACCTACCGGCGGACCCCCGCGCTGTGGGAACGCGACACCGAACCCGACGGCTTCTCCTGGATCGACGCGAGCGACGCGGCGAACAACGTCCTCGCGTTCGCCCGCTGGTCCGCGAACGGCGAGCAGGTCCTCGCCTGCGTGACGAACTTCTCCGGCGCCGGCCATGTCCGCCACCGCCTCGGCCTTCCGTACGCCGGCCGGTGGCGGGAGATCCTCAACACCGACGCGATCGACTACGACGGCGGCGGCATGGGCAACCTCGGCGCTGTCACCGCGACACCGGTCTCCGCGCACGGCCTGCCGGCCTCGGCGGAGCTCACGCTGCCCCCGCTGGGCACGATCTGGTTCCTGTACGACCCGGAGAACCCGCCCGCGGCCGAAGTCTGACGCAGCGGCCGAGCAGGACCTGAGGATTCTGGTCGCTGGTACGACGAAATCCTCAGGTCCTCGGCGCTCGCCCGCGGTCGTGCGGTCAGACCGGTGGTCGTGCGGTCAGAAGAGCGCGGCGGCCAGCGCCCGCCGGGCCGGGGCGACGGCCGGCTCGCTGTCACCGAGGGCCTGGAACAGGCCGACGAGGTGCGCCCGCACCTTCTCCCGGTCCTCTCCGGACGTCCGGCGAACGAGCTCCACCAGCCGGCTGAAGGCCGTGGCCGGGTCGCCCTGGGCCACCGTCAGGTCGGCCACGGCAAGCCCCGCCTCGACGTCGTAGGGGTCGGCGGCGAGCCGCTGGCGCAGCCAGCCGGCGTCGTAGCCGCTCACCCGGCGCAGCAGCTCCACCTGGGCCAGGCCGATGGCCGCGTCCGGGTCGGCGGGCGTCTCGGCGAGCTGGGCCTGGAATGCGGTCGCCGCGGCGTCCAGGTCGCCACGGGCCATCGCGTCGTGGGCCTCGGCGAGGTGGGGCGGCGGGGCCGCGCCCGCGGGCCCGCCCGGCAGCTCACCCACCGCGCTGAGCAGCTGGTCCAGCCAGCCGCGGACCTCACGCTCGGGGACGGCGCCGGTGAACTCACCGACGATCCGGCCGCCGACGACCGCCTTGACCGCCGGAATCCCCTGCACACCTGCCGCCTGGGCCAGGCCGGGGTTGGCGTCCACATCGACCTTGGCGAGCACCCAGCGCCCGCCGTCGGCCGCCGCGAGCCGCTCCAGCACCGGGCTGAGCTGCTTGCACGGGCCGCACCAGGACGCCCAGAAGTCGAGGACGACCGGCACCTCCATGGACCGGCCCACGACCTCGTCGTTGAATGTCTCCTCCGTCACATCCACGACGACCGGCCCGGTGGCACCGGTGGTGGGTGCGCCGGCCGGGGCACCGGCCGGACCTGCACCGGGCCGCCCGACCGGGGGCGGCGGCGGTGCGGGCTTGGGGTCGAGGGGCACGGCGCCGGCGAGGCGCAGACCGCCGAGTGTGTCGGGCATTCGGCCCGGCCCGCCCCTGCGCGGCGAGCCGGGTGGGACAGGTGACCTCCGCTGCATGGCTCCATCGTTGCACTCGGTGGACGCGGGTCGGGTGCCACCGGTCGACTTTTTCCCGCGTGGCCATCCACAGCGGCCACACAGCGACCACACAGTGGCCCCGCGGTTGCCTTCCGGTGGCCCCGCGGTGACCCAGAAACCTCGGCGGACCCGCCGGCCGGCGTCAGCCGGCGGCGAGATGCCGTTCGACGCTTGCCACCTTGTTGTGCAGGGCGTCGGTGACACCCTCACGAAGATCGGCCTTGAGCACCAGGCTCACCCGCCCACACCGGGCCGCGACGGCCTCGGTGGCCTGCCGGACGACCTCCATGACCTCGGCCCATTCACCTTCGATCATGGTGAACATCGCGTTGGTCTCGTTGGGCAGCCCGGACTCACGCACGACCCGGACCGCCTCGGCGACCGGTGCCGCGACCTCCTCGCCGAGACCGATGGGGGTGACGCTGAAGGCAACAAGCATGTGGACAGACCTACCACGCCCACCCTGTCCCGGCCGGACACTCGCCACACCGACAGATCTCCTGGGCGACGACACTGTCACCATCGGTTGATAACATCGGCGAATCAACCCGCCAACACCAAACCCGGGACAACGTCCGCTGACGGTACGCCCTACCATGACCCGCCGTGGGGTGGATGCAGATTTATGACGAGACGGACGAGGCCTAGGTGGGGCTGAGTACCCTGCTCGAGACGCTGACGGATCTTGTGGTGATCGTCGGCGGGGACGGCCGCGTCCGCGAGATGAGCAGCAGTGCCGCCGCGTTCCTGGGCGATCGGGTCGGCACCACGCCGCACCTGCACGAACTGTCGGGTGTGGTGGAGCCCGGCTGTCTCTCCGACCTCGCGAGCCCCGTGTCGCAGGCGCTGACCCGCACCGCGGCATGGCGGGGCACCGTGTGGCTGATCGACGTCGCGGGGGCGGTGGCGCCGTACACGGTGACGGCCAGGCTGGATCCGGCGGGCGGGGTCGTCATCGTCGCCCGGGACACCGTCGACGCCCGTGCCCGCGGCGCCGCGGAGCGGGAGTCCCGGTCGAAGGACGAGTTCGTCGCCCGGCTCGGGCACGAGCTGCGCACGCCGCTCAACGCGATGCTCGGGTTCGCGCAGCTGCTCGAGCTGGAGCCGCTCACGCCCGACCTGCACGAGGACGTCGAGCGCATCATCACCGGCGGCCGGCACATGCAGGCACTCATCGACGACGTGCTGGACCTGGCCCGGCTGCGAGCCGGGCGAGGAGACATCAACAAGGGGCCGGTCAACGTCCTGGACATCGTCCAGGGCGTGGTCGAGCTGGTCGAGCCGCTGGCGGAGCGGCGCGGTATCCGGCGGGTCATCCAGCCGGCCCGGCCGCTCATCGCCGATGCGGACCGCCGCCGCCTCTGGCAGGTCCTGCTCAACCTGATCGGCAACGCGCTGAAGTACGGGCGGGAGGGCGGCAGCGTCCGGGTCGGCATCGTGCCGGTGACCGGCTCGCGGATCCGCATCGAGGTGGAGGACGACGGCTTCGGGCTCTCCCCGTCCGCGTTGTCCCGGCTGTTCCGGCCGTTCGAGCGGCTCGGCGCGGAGGACACCGGCGTCGAGGGCAGCGGGCTGGGGCTCGCCCTCTCCCAGGCCCTTGTGACGGCGATGGGCGGCGTACTGACCGTCGCCAGCAGGCCGGGGGTGGGCAGCGTCTTCGCGGTCGTCCTCGACGCCGTCGACGTCCGCTACGACCACGCGGACGAGGATCCCCAGGAGGCACCCGGCGAGCGTCAGCTCGAGCCTGGTGGCCTGCGCGTGGTCCACATCAGCGGCGATCCCGGGCTGCGCGAGCTCGTCACCGACACACTCGCCAGCGCGCTCGGGGCTGACACGATCAGCGTCCCGCGTGGGGCGCTGGCGGTGGAGGCCATCCGGCGGGCCCGGCCCTCGCTGGTCCTGCTGGACGGCGACCTGCCCGACGTGACCGCCGCCGACCTGTTGCCGCGGCTGGCGGCCGACCCTGTGGCCGGGACGGTGCCGGCGCTCGTCCTGGCGGCCGAGGCGGACCCGGACGAATGGACCCGCCTGCGCCGGGCCGGTGCCAGGCAGATTCTGGGCATGCCGCTGGATGTCACAACTCTGATCGCCGCGACATCCCAGCTCACGGCACCCTAGTACCGCGCCCGCGCGCGGCCGGCGACTGCTGCGCTGGACAAGATCAGGGGATTTCGGTCGTTGGAGAGCCCGTAGCAGAATGACGAACCTTGGGCGGCCGTTGCCGCCGGGCACGCCTGGCGACCCGCAAGGGTGAAGGATTTCGGTCGTTGGAACGACAAAAATCCTTCACCCTTGCGACTTGCCAAACCGGGGCGCTCAGCCGGCCACGCCGGCCAGCAGGGTGTCCGCGGCCGTGTAGGGGTCGAGCTGGCCGTCGGTCACCTGGCGGGCCAGCTCGGCCAGCCGCTGCCCGTCGTCGAGGCGGCCCAGCCGGGCGCGCAGGCCGGCCAGCGCGATCTGGGAGATCTCCTCTCCGGCGCGCCGCAGCCGGCGCCGGCGCAGCACGCCACTGGCCCGCAGCCACGTCTGGTGGCGCTCGATGGCGGCCACCAGCTCGGGCAGGCCCTCCCCGCTCACGGCCGCCACCCGGATGACGTCGGGGTGCCAGTCCTCCAGCCCCCCGCCAGCCCCGGTAGCCCCGCCATCGGCACCGGCACCGGCACCGGCGAACGTGGTGTCGGCGATCGACTCGCGGGGCCGGCCAGCCATCCGGACGGCCGTCACGACATCGCGGTAGGTGTGGTCGGCACCGGGCCGGTCGGCCTTGTTGACGACCAGGATGTCGGCGATCTCCATGATCCCCGCCTTGGCCGCCTGGATGCCGTCACCCATCCCCGGGGCCAGCAGCACCAGGGTGGTGTCGGCGAGCGCGGCGACGTCGACCTCCGCCTGGCCGACGCCGACGGTCTCCACCAGCACGACGTCGAACCCGGCGGCGTCAAGGACACGCAGCGCCTGTGGGGTGGCCCAGGAGAGCCCGCCGAGGTTGCCGCGGGTCGCCAGCGAGCGGACGAACACGTCCGGATCGCTGGCGTGCTCGACCATCCGCACCCGGTCGCCCAGCAGCGCACCGCCGGTGAACGGCGAGCTCGGGTCGATGGCGAGCACGCCCACCCGCAGACCCGCGGCGCGGTACGCACCGACCAGGCCGGACGTCGACGTCGACTTGCCCACCCCGGGTGCCCCGGTGAGCCCGATCACCCGGGCTCGGCCCGTGTGCGGGGCGAGCAGGGCGCTCACCTCGCGCAGGGCCGCCGAGGAGTCCTCGACGAGCGAGATGAGGCGGGCCACCGCGCGGCGGTCCCCCGCCAGCGCGGCAGCCGTCAGCTCCGCCGGATCGGCCCAGGCGGCCCGGGCGGCCCGTACGGAGCCGGCGCTCACGCCTGGGCCGGTACGCGCAGCACCAGCGCGTCGCCCTGACCGCCGCCGCCGCACAGCGCGGCCGCGCCGACACCGCCGCCGCGACGCTGGAGCTCCAGGGCCAGGGTCAGGGCGATCCGGGCGCCGGACATGCCGACCGGGTGCCCGACGGCGATCGCGCCACCGTTGACGTTGGTGATGTCCGGGCTGATCCCCAGCTCGCGAATCGACTGGATGCCGACGGCGGCGAAGGCCTCGTTGATCTCGACGAGGTCGAGGTCGGCCGGGGTGAGCTTCTCCTTCGCGAGCGCGGCCTTGATCGCTTCCGCCGGCTGCGACTGCAGGGAGTTGTCCGGACCGGCGACATACCCGGCGTGACCGATCTCGGCCAGGATCGGCAGGCCCAGCTCCTCGGCCTTCGCCCGGCTGGTCACGATCACGGCGGCGGCGCCGTCGGAGATCTGGGAGGCGTTGCCGGCGGTGATCGTCCCGCCGTCCAGGAACGCGGCACGCAGCTTCGCCAGCGCCTGCGCGGTGGTGTCGCCCCGGACGCCCTCGTCGGCGCTGACGATGATCGGCTCGCCGCGGCGCTGCGGAACCTCGACCGGCACGATCTCGTTCTCGAACAGGCCGTTCTTCGCGGCGGCGGCGGCCCGCTGGTGCGACAGCGCGCTGAACTCGTCCTGCTCGGCGCGGGTGAGGTTGTAACGGGCGTTGACGCGGTCGGTCACGGTGCCCATCGAGACCTGGTCGAAGCCACAGGTGAGCGCGTCGGCCGCGATGGCGTCCGTGACGGTGGTGTCGCCGTACTTCACGCCCGGGCGCAGCGCCGGGATCAGGTGCGGCGCGCGGGTCATCGACTCCATGCCACCGGCGACGACGACGTCGAACACGCCCTGGTTGATGTAGGTGTCGGCGAGCGCGATGGCGTTGAGGCCGGAAAGGCAGACCTTGTTGAGGGTCATCGCCGGAACGCTCAGCGGTACGCCGGCCTTGGCCGCGGCGTGGCGGGCGGCGGCCTGACCCGAGCCGGCCTGGATGACCTGACCCATGATCACATACTGGACGGCCTCGGGTGACAGCCCCGCCCGCTTCAACGCACCGGCGATCGCGATCCCACCGAGCTCGACGGCGGTGAAGTCCTTGAGGGCGCCGGAGAGCTTGCCGACCGGGGTGCGGGCACCGGCCACAATCACAGAACCAGGCATGACGCCTCCTCGGGTTCACGGGTACCGGTTGGCGCGGTACCGGCCCGCCACGGCCACCGGGTGGTGCTCGCGACCGCGGGCCGCGCCGCTCACACCACGGCTGGCCGGGTGGGGGGATGAGAAACCAAAAAACTCTCCCAGCCACAATAACGTGATCTTGGTGCACGTGCCGGGGACGACAGCCGCCGGCGACCGGGCACCGCTGCCCCGGTGACAGCCTCGGGCCGGCGGCGGTTCACCCACCACCACGGCGGATTCCGACTCGCCATCCGGCCCGGCCGCACGACTCGTGAGCCGGGCCACAGCCGGTGAGTCACATCACGCGGAGGTCAGGACCAGGACGGAGGTCAGGACAAGACCGAGGTCAGGACAAGACGGAGGTCAGGACAGGGCGGAGAAGGTGCCACAGCTCGGCGCGAACAGGGTGCCCACGCTCGACCCGGTCACCACATCCTGGGTCACCTGGCCCGCGACCAGCCCGTCCGGTGTGATCTGCACAGCCGTGGTGACGGTCTGGTACGAGATGCCATCCGACGAGGTGCCCGAGATGAGCCGCAGCCCACTGCCGTCGCACTGGAAGCCGAAGGCGCTGTCCTCCCGCACCCCGGAGGCGATGCGAAGGGCGGACCCGCCCACGGCTTGGGCCTGCGAGAGGACTCCGCCGGCGGCGTAGCGCAGCAGCGCGTACTCGTCGATGTTGTCCCGGCTCGAGGTGCGGACCAGGACCTCCGCGAAGCCGTCGCCGTTGGCGTCCACGACTGCGTGAATGGTCGGCAGCTGCAGGTTCGGCAGGTCGACCGAGCCGGGCTTTCCACCGCGGGAGAAGACGACCTCGACCTTCGTGCCATTGAGCCGGACCGTGTCCGCGGTTCCGTCGCCGTCCACGTCGTTCGCGAGGGCGGGCCGGTGCGACGGCGACGGCAGGGTCAGGGAGCCGGAGCCGCCCTGCCCGGTGGTCGCGCTCGCCGCCGGGCTGGACGCAGTGGTGCCGGGTCGTGGGGTCGAGCTGGTCGCCGGTGGTGGCGTGGTGGTGTGCTGCGACCTGGTCCCGCCGGAGGGACGAGTGCCGCCGCCCGCACCACCGCCACCGACGGAGGGACCGGCCGACGGGCCCGCCGTCGGCTCGACCATCGACGAGACCAGTGGCGGCCCGGCCGGCTCCACGACCTGCTCGGACGACGACTGCGGGCGGACGGCCACGAACGCCAGCGCGATCAGGGCCGCCATCACCACGCCGCCGGTTGCCATCAGCGGCATCCGCCACCATCGCCGGCGTTCCACTCCGGCGCGGATCTGGTGCAACGCGTCCGGCGAGGGCCGGATCGGCTCCACCGCCGCCCGCAGGAGCCGGGTGAGCTCCTCCGGTTCGAGCCCGCCGTTCACCGCAGGCCCTCCAACTTGCCACTCAGGGCCGCCAGCCCGCGTGAGGTGTAGGCCTTCACCGATCCGACGCTGCAACCCATGACCGCGGCGGCGTCAGCCTCCGACATGTCCGCGTAGTAGCGGAGCACGACCGCCTCTCGTTGCCGTCTGGGCAGCTCCCGCAGCGCCTGCACGACCGCGGCGCGCTCGACCAGAGAGTAGGCCCCCTCCTCGGCGCTCGCGGCGTCGGGCATCGGCTTGGGTGCGTGCTTGAGAGCAACCAGTCGACGACGGAGCGTGGATCGTGCGAGATTGACCACTGTCTGACGGAGGTAGGCAAGCGCCTTGTCCCTGTCCTGCAGCCGCCCCCAGGCGCCGTGAACCCGGATGTAGGCGTCCTGGACGACCTCCTCGCACAGCCCGATGTCATCCAGCAGCAGCGCGGCGAGACGGACAAGGGATCGGTAGTGCTCGGAGTACAACGCGGTCAGAGCGGCGTCGGCGTCCCGCGCGACAGCGCTACGGGCGGCGTCGCTCCGCGCAGGCACGGGTCGCCACCCTTCCACGACTGTCATGGGCGCGGTCACGGAAAGTCTGACGCGCGCCGAGCCTCCAAGGTTGTCCCAGAAGTTCTATCGCGTCGCGCGGCGCACTGACACCCCTCAGTTCATCTGGCCCGCCAACCCGCGGGTCGACCAGGCCGGGCGGGCTCCATCCGCCCTCGGTCCCCCGACCAGCACAGCCGGAGGTAGATCGATGATGAAGCACATCCTGGACGCGATCATGACGGGCGGGCAGCGGTCGCCGGAGCGACAGGCGGAGTTCGCGTCGCTGGCGGTGCCGGAGTCGTATCGGGGTGTGGTGGTGCGGAAGGACGAGGTGGGGTTGTTCGAGGGGCGGGTGTCGCGGGACAAGGATCCGCGGGAGTCGTTGCATGTGGATGAGGTGGCGACGCCGGAGTTGGGGCCGGGTGAGGCGTTGGTGGCGGTGATGGCGTCGTCGGTGAACTACAACACGGTGTGGACGTCGATTTTCGAGCCGTTGTCGACGTTCGGTTTCCTGGAGCGGTATGGGCGGACGTCGCCGTTGGCGCGGCGGCATGATCTGCCGTATCACGTGGTGGGGTCGGATCTGGC
>NZ_FAOZ01000047.1 GCF_001536285.1 Parafrankia irregularis
CGGCCGTCACCGCCAGCGCCGGCGCCGGCGGCTGACCCCGCCCCGGGGTGCCCGCGGGGCCGGTTCCCGCGGGCACCCCACGAGGCCCCACGGCCCCAACCACACCCCACAAAGACCTCCACGTCGATCTCTGTGAGCGCCCCTGCCAAAGGCCAATGGCAGGGGCGCTCACCTGTTTTGCCTCTGAATGGAGATCCCGATGAGCGCATCGTCCCAACCCGTTCGGGCACCCGGCCCGGCCCGCCCACGGCCCACCACGCCGACCGGCGCGCTCGCGCAGGCCCATCGGATCGCCGAGGCCGTCGACCAGGCATGGCACACCGCCGCGGCCAGCGACCGGACCGAGATCCCGCTGTCGGTCGTCGCGGCCCTCGCACTGCGCACCCCCGACAATGCCGACGAACGAGCCTGGGTCGCAGCCCAGCTGACCAACACGGACGACAACGGGCTGCTCGGGTTTCTACGCGCGACCTGGCAGCTATTTGCCCGCGTCCGCCCCGATCTGTTCCCCCGGATCGCGCTGCTGGCCGCGCCGTGGTTCACCGAACCCGCTCCCGACCGCGACCTACTGCGCGCCGTACGCCGCGTCGTGCACGCCGCGCTGCGGGCTGGGCTGCACGAGCTGCTGGACGCGGCCCGCTACGACGTCGACCTGTTCGGCCCGCTGCTGATGGTTCTGCGGACCCGCGGCGCCCGCGCGGCACGCGGCCAGTACTACACCCCGCCCGACCTGGCGGACCTGCTGGCCCGGCTCGGCGGCACGGTGCCGCAGGCCGGCGAGCTGGTGGTCGAGCCCACCGCCGGAACCGGCGGGCTGCTGCGCGCCGCCGCGCGGGCGATCCGCGACGCCGGCGGCGATCCGCGCACCATCCGCTGGGTTGCGGTCGACCGCGACGAGCTCGCGCTCGCCGCCCTCGCCACCAATGTGATCATCTGGGATCTCGGGTCGCAGGTTCTGATCGCGCACGGCGACGTCCTGGCCGACGACTGGCAGGCCCGCTCCCTCGGTGAACGCGCCGAAGTCCTCGCGCTCGCCCGTGACGTCCACCAGACCTCACGCGCGCTTGCCCTCCTCCGCCATCTTGACCGAGGAGACAGCGACCCGCTCTGACCACACCCCAGAGCCGTCGCGCCAACCCGCCCGGCGGGGCCCTTGATCCGTACCGCCCTGGCCCTGGCCCGCTCTCCACCGCCGGTACGTAATGCGCTCAAGGCCGCGCGGCCATGACGTACAAGGAAACCGGCCTGCGGCCGGTGCTCATCCCGCACTCGACGGCCACGCTAACGCGGGCCGTCGAGCCAGCGGCCACGGTCCCGCACTCGCGCCGGCAGCGGGGAGGCCGCTGTATTCCGGGCTTCGCAGCCTCGCACGCGCGGAGGCCGGCCGCAACCGTGCGGCTATTCCGGGTGGCCAACATCTTTTGGCTCGCGAAAAAGAGCCGCGATCCAAAACATGTTCGCCACCCGGGCCGCCCAGTTGCACCCGACCCCCACGCGCGCGTGTCTCCCAGCACCGAAACACACCAACCACCCCGCCTCAGGGCCGACCGCTGGGAGACACCATGACCGCCAACCTCACCGCCCTCGTCCGGCTCGGGGCCACCGAGCTGCCCGCGGAGATTCTCTCCCTCACCGAGTGCGGAAACTGTGATGCCCCCTGCACGGGGCCCTTCTGCTCCGGCTTCTGCCGGGCCGCCGTGCTCGGCGAGCTCGACGCTGCCTTCGACGCGGCGCTGTTGGACAGCGCAGCCGGTCGTTACGAACTCCACGAACTTGAGATCGACGCCTAGCGGCGCCGATCTGCGGTGGGGCCACAACGGCCCCACCGCAGATCCGCGGTAACCGCCTCCGCTGACCGGTTCGTAATAACAAAGGACGAAAACATGACCTTCGCTGAGAGTTCCAGACCTCTCACTGAGACCGCCCGAGCCATAGCGGCGGCATTGGGAATCACGTGGACTTCGGCACGTCCCGCGAGCGGGCTGACATCAGAGGTATCTCTCTACAGTGAAACCGGCGAGGCGATCCTCATAAAGCGTCGACGAGGGGGTCGACGGATCGAGATATCCGCACTTACGGGTCACCCTGACGAAGGTCTATCAAACTACTGGACCCACCATCGAAACTTCCCAAACGTGATCACTGTAGATGCTCGGCGGGCGCCGATCGACATTGCCCGCGACATCGAGCGGCGTCTGCTACCTTCCTATCGGATTGCTTTGGCCCGAGCTCGTGACGCCAAGCGTGCGGCCAGTGCTACAGAGAGAGAAAGGCGGCGGATTATTCAAAGCCTCGCTCTAATTCTTCCCAGTGCGCGCATCGCCGTGGAAGCCAGCGAACACGACCTAGAAATAGGTGGCGTCGAAGGTAGTCTCCTGCTCGGCAGAATCAAGGTTCCACCGAGTGACTGGCCGGTGGAAATGAGCATCGATATTCCTAAGGCTCTTGTTCTCGAATTTGCGCGCCGTCTTGCTGTACTCGAGTCTGAGATCTCCCACACGCCGCGGGAGACGCGATGAGCCAGTCCGCATGGCCCATCGCCCGGCTCGCCGCCGGCACGGTCAGAGACCAGGGACCGCGTCGTGTTCAGGCCGACGCTGCCGCCACATGGCGTGACACCAACGGCGTCGCCGCCTGGGCAATCGCAGACGGCATCGGAGACGACTACAGCGTCGCGCAGATGGCCGCTGACGCCGCCCGAACCGCAGCGAGGACCGCGACCCGTGCCGGAGCGTGGGCCGGGATCAATGCGGCCCGCCACGAAGCCGCCATGTTCTTTGCCGGCGCACCCGCAGGCCAGGTCGACGACGCGGTTCTCGTGGTGGCCGTGCCGATTCCAAGCCGCATCGGAGGCGGCGTCGACATCGCGTGGGTGGGAGATTCGCGCGCCTACGTCCTGCGTGAGGGCATGGCCGTGCAGGTGACCACCGATCGAACCCGCGGACAGGAGTACCGCGACGTCAACCAGCCGGAATGGGCACGTCGCATCGCCTCACGCTATGACAACGTCGTCACTACCTCTGTGCACCACGGCGACATCGACACGATCCGCGTCGTCGGACCGATCACGCGAATCATGCTGTGCTCGGACGGTGTCCACGGGGTCGTGGACACAGAGGCCATTGCCGCCGCCCTGGCGACCGACGCCGCCCCCCGCGCCGCTGCCCACCGCGTGATGGCAGCTGCCCGAGCGGCGGGCCTCCGCGACAACGCCACCGTCACCGTCATCGGACCGCCGCCAGGCGGACGCTGGCCATGATCTGACGCCTTCTGGCCGGTCGGCTTCGCGCTCGGATCCGACCGGCCAGCGAATCGCCCAGCAGAGCGACCCCGATGCAGGAGACGATGACGGCGAACCCTGAGGATCAGAAGCAACAGCATACCGTTCACACTCAGCTTCCCCTACCCCACATGCCGGCCGGGCCAGCCCCGGCGGTGTCAGCCCCACCCAGCCCGGCCGAAAGAGCGCGGGCCCGCGTTGCCGCCCGCATCCGACGCCGCCTACGAGCCGCCGGCGCGGACCCGTACACGGGCACCCTCCTCTACCGCAGCGACGACCTCCGCTGGTGGTTGCATCGCGCACAGCCCACCCGCTGGCGCGCCGGATACGTCGATGTCCATGATCGGAAAAATGGCTCGTCCGACGCCTATCCCCCACCTCGGTTGCCAACCCTGACCGCTGCCTGCTGCCACATCGCCGATGTACTCGCCAGCGAACCGCGTCCACGCTTCGGTCCACAGCGAGGCCGCTTCGTTCTTGTCGAGCGGCAGGCCGGCCAAGTGGAGCTGGCCCGGATCACCAGCGTCCGCGCTGGCGCAGTTCGCGAAGTCGCTCTCGTGAGCGATCCGGCCCAACGGTTCGCCGTTGGCGGCCTCACTCTGTGGCGGCACCTGCCGATACCCGGCCGCTTCACCCTCCGCGAGGCGCGCACTGCGCTGGCGCACCACCCTGACCCCTTCGCGTCCTTCGCCGACGCCCGCCAGTTCCTCACCGGCTACACGCGCCACGACCGGCCGGCGAAGGCGAGATGACACCCGATCATGCCGGCAACACGAAGGAGCCGCCCCAATGGATCACACCATGAACTGCGGATCGATCGACATGCAGACCATCCTGCCCCCGCATCCGGCTGCAAGCTGGGAGCCGGGAAACCTGGGGGCCTATCCCCTGCGCATCACCGCACTACTCGGTGAAAGAGGCGAAATCATCCTCCACATCGACACCGCGCTCACTCTCGGAGGCGGAGAGGAACCGCCGATGTCCATCTACGCAGACGATCAAGAAATCTACACCAGTCCCACCGCGGCAGGCGGGGACTGCGCCGATCCCGACCACGGTCACCCCGTCCCCTGGCGCACACCCAGCCGCTGACTGTCGGGCGAGCCGACCGGGAACGACGGGCACACCGCGATGTGAGCCCAGATCACCACAGCAGATACTGCCCCGGCCGCGGATTCCCGTCCGCGTTCACGCGCTCGAGTGTCGCGGCGAGCGTAGCCTCCCAGACATCGAGGTCGATCTCGGGAGTGCGGGAAAGAAGCTCCAACAGCGCCCCTCGCAGCGCCCGCGATCGGGCTGCCGCTCCCCGGATGTCGGCGCGCCCGAGCCGATGCGCGTTCCGGGCCCGATCTCGGGCGACAGTCACGGCCACGTTGTCCGCCTGCGTGGACTCTCGTAGATGCTCACGGCGCACGCACAGCGGTTCGTCACACTCGTGCTCCACCACTCGGCCTGCGCCGATCGGTCTCCCCGTCGTCCACTCGAATGCCCACCGGTGCGCTCGCAACGTGACCCATTCCTGCCCGCGCCACGCGGTGAACCGGCCATACCCGTCGTCGGCAAGAGCACCCAGCCAGTACGCGCAACCTGAGGTCACCAGTACCTTCCGGGCGAAGCGGAGATGCTCCGCCACGAGCAGCCGACCGACCATGGTCACCCTTCCTGACAGGTCGCTAGCCCCACTCTCCCAGCTTCACCGGCCCCGCCGGACCGACCGCTGTCTCCTGCAGCGTCGCCCCCGGCGGCACCTCGCCCCCGCGAGGGACCACCGTCTGATCCTCCGTCTGAACCCCGGGCGGATCCTCCTCCGACACATTCTCGTCGACGCTGCCAGGCGTCACCGCAGAACCATCATCATCCTCGGCCGCCTGCTGCGGCGGGTGGGCGCTGCGCGCCTTGCGAACCTCCGCAGGCTGCAGTCCCGTAACTGTCGCGGTGGTCGAGACCCCGAGCTCGCGCGCCATCTCGGCGAGACGACGATCTCGCTCCGTCGCGGCGGCGGCGACTGCGGCCTCGGCGTCGAAGTACGCCCTGGTCACTTCCTGCTCGACCCGGTGACGGTCTCGCAACCTAGCCAGTGCCTCCGCGCCCCGCTGACTCCGTGTCCGTGCCATGACGGCAGGCTAACCCTCCGTCCTGACAAATGCGCAGATTCCTCATTATCTGACGGTCCCCAACCCACCTCGAACGAACCCCCCGACGAACCCGCCTCTCAGTCCCCCGTCCTGCTCATGATCTTTTCTTTCGATCTTCGCAAGCGAAGATCGAAAGAAAAGATCATGGTATGACACACCTCTTGCACTAATAGTGATCTAGGTGTGTAGTTATCCCGTGATGACCGTCCATCGCGTCGGCGCGGGCGATGGATACACCTACCTGACACGTCAGGTCGCCACTGGCGACAACCTCCACGGCTGGGAGACGCTGGCCAGCTACTACGCGGCCAGTGGCAACCCGCCCGGCGTCTGGTATGGCCGAGGAGCGCAACACGCCGGCATCACTGGCCAAGTCGATGAAGCCCAGATGGCCAACCTCTATGGCCAAGGGCTGCACCCAGACACCGACGAGCCCTTGGGCCGCAGGTTCCCCGCCTTCCAGCCCCTTGAGGAACGGCTAGCCGCTCGCCTCGCCCGCCGCCAGACCGAGCTCGGCGCACCGGTCCCCCCGGACGAGGCCGAGCGGATCCGGATCGAGGAGCTCGGTCGAGAACGCCAGGCAGTCAGCGCCTGGGACCTGGTCTTCACACCGGTCAAAAGCATCAACGTCCTGCTGGCACTGGCCGACGAAGAGATCCAGGCAGAGATCAAGGCCGCGCACCAGGTGGCGTGGCAGTCAGTTCTGGACTACGCCGACATCGAGATCGCGCTCACCCGCCGCGGCGCAGGCGGCATCGCACAGGTCGAGACCCACGGCCTGATCGCCGCCGCGTTCGACCACTTCGACTCCCGTGCCGGTGACCCAAACCTGCACACCCACGTGGTCATCAGCGCGAAAGTCCAAGGCCTCGACGGAAAGTGGAGGGCGTTGGATGCCACAGCCCTCCACAGAGCCGCAGTTGCGCTGTCCGAGCGCTACACCAGCCGCATCGAGCAGGAGCTCACTGCTCGGCTCGGTGTCGTGTTCGCGAACCGGACCGAACCCGGGGTCCGCGGTGGTAAGCGACCCGTGCGGGAGATAGTCGGAGTGCCCGACGTTCTCCTACTGGAGTTCTCCTCGCGGCGCCAGGCGATCGAGACCCACCTTGCTCGCCTCGTCGCCGACTACCGCACCACCCACGGCCAGGCCCCCGATGCATCCACCATGTACCGGTTGGCCGAGCAGGCGACGCTGGCCACCCGCGCACGTAAGCAGCACACGTCCCTGCTTGACCAGCAGGCTGAATGGCGGGCCCGTGCGGAGGCACTCATCGGCCGCGACGGCGTCGACCAGCTCATGGATGCGGTCCGCCAGACTGGGCAGGACACCTCGCGAGCACCGGCGGTACCCATCACCGCCGTTGCCGTCGCCCAGCTGGCTGCTGCCACCGTTGAGGCCGTGCAGGAGCAACGCTCCACCTGGGGACGCTGGCATGTCGAAGCCGAAGCACACCGGCAGGTCCGCGAGCAGCCACACGTCCTCGACCGGGCTGCACTCGTCGCGCAGGTCACCGCCGCCGTTCTCTCCCCCGTCCACAGCGTTCAGCTGACCGTGCCGCGTGCTGAACCTCCCGCGCCTGACGTGCTACGTCGAAGCGTCGACGGCGGCGTCGTCTTCGATCGCAAGGACGCCACCCTCTACACCTCGATGGCGATCCTCGCGGCCGAGGACCGACTCCTCGCTGCCACAGCGCGCCCGGCCGGTGTCGCCGTCGACCCGCTGTTGGCTGCCGCGTTTGCCGAACGCGGCGGGCTGTCTGACGAACAGTCCCACGCGGTTCGTCAGCTGGTCAGCCGTGACACCCTGCTCGGCGTCCTGATCGGCCCCGCTGGCGCGGGCAAGACCACCACTATGCGAGCGGTCGTGCAGGCCTGGCAGGCCGCCGGCCGTGAGGTGCTCGCGCTCGCGCCCTCCCAGGTCGCCGCGGCCGTCCTGGCCGAGTCGATCGGCGGCGGTGTGCGGGCGGAGAACACCGCCAAGTGGCTCTACGAGACCACCACTCCCGGCCGGGGTGGACCTGCCTGGGAGCTACGTCCGGGAACGCTCGTGCTCGTCGACGAAGCGTCCCTCGCCGGGACGCTCGCCCTCGATCGCATCGTCGCCCAGGCCGCGGCCGTGGGAGCCGCCGTCCGCTTCATCGGCGACCATCGTCAACTTGATGCCGTCCAAGCCGGCGGCGCGTTGCGGCTGCTTGCTACCGACACGTCTGTCGCCGAACTCGCCGAGGTACGGCGCTTCACCGCCGAGTGGGAAGGGCCGGCATCACTGCGTCTACGTGCCGGGGACACCGCGGTGATCGGAACCTATATCGACCACGGGCGGGTAGTGGATGGCGACAGAGAGACTCTGCTGACCACCATGCTCACCCGATGGGCGACCGATACCGCCGCAGGCAAGCGCAGCCTCCTCATCGCTGCCGACCGCGACACCGTCACCGAGCTCAACGCTCGAGCTCGGGCCTATCGACTCAGCCGCGGGGAGGTCTCCGCCAGCGGCGTCACCCTTCCCGACGGGACAACCGCCGGTCTCGGGGACGTCATCGTGACACGGCGCAACGACCGCACACTCGTCGCCCGTGGCGGGCGGGACTTCGTGAAGAACCGCGACGTCTGGATCGTCACCCAGGTGCACGCCGACGGTGCTCTCACCGTCACCCACACCGACCACGAGGGCACTCTCACCCTGCCTGCCAGCTATGTCGCCACTGCGGTCGAGTTGGGCTACGCATCGACCGCCCACGGCGCCCAGGGCATAACCGTCGACACCTCCCGTGTCCTCGTCACCGAAGCCGATTCCGCCAGCTACCTCTATGTCAGTCTCACCCGCGGACGCGCGACGAACGAGGCCTATGTGGTTGTCCATCCCCTGGTCGATATCGACGCCGATCACGCTGCACCGCTCCCCCGCGACGTGCGGGCCGTACTCGGCACGGTGCTGAGCCGCGACTCCGGCCAACGCAGCGCGACCGAAACGCTGCGCGAGGCCTTCGCTGTCGCCGACGGAGACCTCGCTGGCTTCACCGCCCGCTACCACTATGCGGCCGATCTCAGCCGCATTCCCGCTCTCGTCGCGTTGCTCGAGCAAGTGCTGCCCGCGGAGGTGGCCGCGGCCGCGGCGTCTGATCCCGCTCTCGGCGCCCTCGCCCACACCCTCGACGTGGCCACTCCGATCGGCGGCGACCAAGCGGAGACTCTCGCCGCAGCCATCGCCTTCCAGGACCGGCCCATCGACGACGCCCGTTCGGTTCCACAGCTGCTCACCTGGCGACTTCAACGACTCATCGATGCGCATCCGGACCGCTTCGGGCCCGAAGCCTCCCCATCCCTCCCCGATGCAGTGCCGGACGCGGCCACTGTGCTGCTCGGGCCCTCCCCCGCGGAGGAAGGCCTCCTGCGGGACTATCTGGACCACCTGCGTAGCCAGGTGACCGAGCGCGCCGAGGCCTTGGGTGAGGCGGCAGTCAACGTGCCGCCTACCTGGGCGCTCGACGCCCTGAACGCTGTCCCGGAAGACCCGACGATCCGTGCCCTGTGGCAACACACTGTCGGCGTGGTGGCCGCCTACCGCGAGGCATCCGCCATCAGCGGCGACGCCCAACCGCTTGGCGCTCCCCCTGACCAGTCGATGCCCGCTCACCAGCGTGCCGCCTATCTCCAGGCGAGCCGCCTCCTGGAACACAGCCGCGCCCGGATAGCCACCACCGCCCGCATGGCTCGCCTCGCTGACCTCCGCACTCGGTTGGCTCAAACCAGCCCGACATCGACCGGCGGCCAGCCCCGCCAGCCACAGGATCGGGCACAGAACCCCTCACAGTTCTACAACCGCTCGAATCCGGGGTACGAGCAGGAGCAGCCTCCGCTGCAGAACCCGACTGATCCCTACGACCCGCCCGAATACACCGGCCCAGACCGCGACCGATAATCTCATATCCCCGAAACGGGCCGGTTCTGAATCACGATGGGGAAAGGCTCGTGTCAGACTCGTTCCGGACCTTCGTCCCCGTACTCAGGGCCGTCGATCTCGGGGTGCTCGGCACGTTCGTGCTCCTGCCTCCGGACCGGATCAGGTGGCGTGGCATTCAGGCGAGCGCGCAGATCCTGCGCAGTGACCCGAGCCTCCCTCCTCCTGACAATTTCCTCCATCATCTTGTCGATCTTGCGTACGTCCTCCGGAGATAGCTCGGGATCATTGGCGCCCTGCGCCGAGAGCCGCTCCGCCGCTTTTCCTGCGGCCCCTCGCAACATTTGTTGCATTTCGGGATGTGCCTCTGGGGGAAGGCCCGGCCGGTCGAGGCGCAATGCGGCCGTCCGGGTCACTCCTCGCACGGTATCGCCTAGAGTCCGAGCCGGATCGTCGTCATCCCTCAGCTGCTCCTGAATGTCCTCCGGAACTACGAATCCAGCAGCGGCGACACGAGCAACGAGTTCCGAGCTCTCCAGAACGTCGAAAGGTTCTCCGCCAACAATCTCTTCTGGATGATCTTCCGGGTCATAGGTCTGCGGCGTGTAGCCCTGGTCAGCCAGATGTGCTGGCATTGTGGGATGGTAGATCTGAGCCCAGAACGTCCCGGTCGGTCCGTCCCAACCAAGAAAGACCTCCTCACCGCCAGGTCCATAGAAGCTGTATCGACGGCCCATTACACCTCGGTAGCTATGGTCGTGGCCGCCTGCAGGTCAACAAACGCGGTGAAGTCACCCTCGCCATGGACCAGCGGGGAACCATGCTCCTTGTGCGCGTTTATCTGGCAGCGAGGAGAACGGCGGGCGAAGCGAGCTCGGGCGCGGGCGAGCCAGTCCAGCCAGCGGACCGGATCCTCCGAGCGGGCACCCGCATGGTAGGCACCTAGCCAGGCCAGCCACAAGCCCGTGAGTTCCTCGACGAGGTCGCCGTGCAGGTACCAACACGGCGGAATGTCGTCGATCCGGAAACGTTCGCACAACCAGCGCACCCACGCACCGAGCTCGTGCCAGGTCTCACGCAGCTCCTCGGCCTCGAGTTCCTCCCAGCAGAATGGCGGTCGGGCGTCCGCGGTGTCCTGCTCGGGTCGCTGGTCGCGCTGTTCGATGGCCAGTACCCGGTCAACGAGTTCGGAGACGACCCCGAGCAGCTCATCGAGCTCACCTCGTGCTGAGGGCGGCACGGGCCTGGTCATGGCGCTGAGACTCCGTGGGGGTAGTAGGCATCGTGATCGGCACGCAGCCGCGCACCGTCTCGACGCCGGTCGACCTGCTGCAGACGGATCCAGGTCGGGGGCGCGGAACGAGGCAGCAGCAGGGCGTTGCCGAGAGGGGCGTTGCGGATCTCATCAGGTTCCAGCACCCGGCGACGACGAGGGCTGACGCTGATCTGATCCGGCCCCGCGGAGGCCCCACCGAGCAGGCCTCCGCGGGTATAGACCGAGGCGGTCGGTTCGTCGAACTCGCCGGCGGTCTTGGACAGGTCTTCCAGGTCGGCGACGTCGGACACACCAGGCAGGATCAGCTTGTAGGTGGCCGCATCCCACATCGCCTTCGCGGCGTGTTCGCCCCAGGCACGCCTCGCCTGGTTCAACGACTGCAGGACCGCCATGAGGAAGACTCCAGAGCCGCCGCCGTAGCTAAACAGGTCGGGCAACCGTGGCAGGGCGGCGATGTTCGAGGCCTCGTCGAGCATGAGACCCAGCGGCGGCGCGAGCCGCCCGCCCGGGGACGTCGCCGCCCGTTGCAGCCCGGCCTCGACAATCTCATCTACGAGCAACGCCGTCAGCGGTCCGATCGTCTGCTGTGAAGCGGGGGTGCCCTGGATGTGGACCGTGCCGCCGGCGAGCAGGTCGACGATCTCGAAGCCGGTACCAGGCGGCGGGCAGGCAGCATCGAGGACGACCGGATCCCACAACGACGCGAGCGCGAGGCGGACCCCGAAGAAGATGTTGGCCTGCATCCGCGGGTCCTCGGTGGAGTAGCGGGCCAGAGACTCAGCCCAGGCCTGGGTGGCCAGGCCGGCACGGCGGATGGCGGTGACAGGGGTGGGATCCGCCGGATCGGAGGACCATGCCAGAACGTCGCGCATGCTCGCCCCGGACAGCGCCGCCGCGTGTAGGTAAGCGGCGAGGACGATGGCGGAGACCTGCTGCCAGTCGGAGCCGTTCTCCGTGCCGGCGCCGATCTGGGCCGCGGAGGCGAGAACTTGACCCCGGCGCAGGGCGGTCGAGGGGTCGTCAGCCCCGCCGGTGGGGTCCCAGCGCAGCGGCTGACCGACCGGGGGCATAGGTTGCCAGGGATTCCACACCCAGACGGGGCCATGCTCACGTGCGCGGGCCGCGGCGGTCCACGCGGCCAGGTCCGGGCGGATGGACGTGGCCACGACCGGTCCGGGCCAGTCGACCACTGCACCGGCCAGCAGCCCGCGGGTCTTTCCGGAACGGGCGGGGCCGACGATGAGGCAGCCGTCCTCGACAGTTGCGTGGACGGCGCTGGCGCCGGCGAAACCTAGGCGGATCGCGGCATCGATGGCCGTTGCGGCTTCCCCGAGATCAGGACGTAGGTGGGCGGCGCGTGCGGTGACCGCCCGGGCGGAGGCATCGCGGCGAACCCGAGCGGACCCGTCGCCCCGCAGGCGCCGCAGAGCAAGAACCGCCAAGGCGAACAGCCCGGTCGCGCCGAGTAGCAGAATCGCGAACAGCACATAGCCGCCCGGTCCGCCGAGCCTGGCGCAGACTCGCCAGAGGTAGTAGACAGCGCCGGCTCCGATGATGGACAGCGGCAACAGCAGCCCCTGCTTGGTCCCGCCGGGCGACGATCCGGGGCCCTGCATCAGGCAGCCATGCGTTCGTCGGTGTGGTAGAGGCGGGCTTCGGTGTCGGTGAGGACGAGCTGCACCGGGTAGCCCCCCAGCCCCGCGATCTTCCACAATGCCCGCCCGCGGTCGCCGCCGCCCCACGAAGCGACGAGAAGCCGCTCGGCATCAGTGAGCCCAACCGTGTCGGCCAGATCGGCCAGCGGGCGGGTGTCCTGGGCGAGCAGGATCCGCACGTCGCAGGACGACACCAGCTCACGAGCGATCGCGACGGCTTCGGAGCCGGCAGCGCCGACCGCCTCGAAGTCGGCCAGACGGTGGGTGGCGAGCACCTGAATGGTGCCTTCGGCACGGCTCAGCCGCAGGTCAGAGTCGATCTTGCGGACGAAGTCGACGCCGGCCCGCAGTTGGCGCCACACCTCATCGCGGATCACCATGCGCAGCCGGCCGGGTTCATCGATCGCGGCCTGCCCCCAGCTCGACAAGCAGGTCAGCCCGACCACCACAGCGTCCTCACCCCGCTGGGAAAGGCGGGAGATGTCGACCGACTGCATGGGCCCATCGAAGTCCAGCTGCACGGTGGTCGGCGCGTCGAAGATCCCAGCGAGGTTCCGGACCATGCTGCCCAGCGCGTCAGTGACCCGGCGGAACAGGCTGACGAACTCGACCCGGGACGTGCAGCGGACCGCGGCGACCAGGCTGTCCGGGGCATCGAGCAGCACCCGATGCACGTCGGGGATCGTCGGATCCGCCAGCGTCGTATAGGCCAGCTGCTCACCCGTAGTGATCCGCAACGCTTCGGCGAGAACCGTCTCATCCTCGGGGCCGACGGGAGTACGGGCACCGACCAGGGTCACCAACAACCGCAGCCGCCGTCGTCCGATCTCAGCGAGCCGCTCGGTCAGCAGGATCGGATCGGCCGGCAGCCGGGCCCCCAGCGGTCCTGCGTCGAGAGGATTCAACCGGCCAGGCAACCCCGGGCCAAGCTCGCTCACAGTGCCACCGACCGCCTGAACCAGCGCACCGTACTCACCTTTGAGATCACCAAGGACCAGCGTGGATACCCCGAACTGGGACAGCCGCAATGCCAGGGCCTTCAGCGTCGCGGACTTGCCGGCGCCGGGACTGCCGGAAACAAGCATGTTGGGGTTGCGGACCAGGCCACGGCGCAGCCATTCCACCGGATGGCACGCAAACGCAGCGCCAGTGATCACGTCATAGCCGATGTAAGCGCCTACTGGGGGAACCCCGGCCCGTGTCAGAAGCGGATAGAGGCCCTGCACCGAAGCCGTGGACCCTCGCCACACCGCAGCCTGCGCGCTGTTCGCGGCGCGGCCACCGAAAGCACCGCGCCGTCCGCGGCGTGGAATCCACGTCCGCGGCGGGCCCACCTTCTCGGTCGGGCCGGAGGGTCGCGGTGCCGCTGGGCGGGTTGCGGGAAGCAGATCCCCCAGCGCCCAGGCCGGCAAGGAGGTCAGATCATCCCGGCTATGCCGGGGGTGTGACCGAGCTGCGTGTCGGCTCATCCCCACAGCCCCGCGCTGGGCAGGCCGAGCCCCAGGGGCAGGGTGGCGGCGAAGGCCGCATCCTGGGCCATCCACAGCCGACGCAGGACCAGCCGGCAACCCTGCCCAGCCGCGTCCGCCTCCAACTCCGCGCAGGCTTCCTCCAACCGCTCGGGATCAGTGACCGTCACCGTGAGGTAGCCGGCGAACCGCACCAGGCCGTGACCGAGGGCGTTCTCAGCTTCCTGACGTTGGGCGTCAGCCAGGGCCTGGCGTTCGGTCGTGCGCACAATGCCACCGGTGCGCTGACGCATGGATACTGAGAACGACGAGCGAGTGATGTCGCCCAGCACGGCCCGTTCCGCCTGCGACGGTGGAAGCGGCTCGTAGAGCATCGCCACCGCGCGGCGCGCGGTCGCGGTCGACCGCAGCACCGGAACCAGCCCACCGGCCGCCACCGGCGAGCGCGGCCATTCGTACACCTGATAGGTCACCGACCATCCGCCGTCGTGATGGTAGGAGCCCAGCAGCGCCTCCGCTGCAGCCGGGCCCGCGAGCGCCAAGTCCACCCCCGCCGGAAGGCCCGCCCAGGTCGGGTCCGCGGCCGCGGCCCGGTGCGCCGTATGCGGTGCCGCCGAATGCGGGTCGAACGCCGTGCGGATCACCTCCGCCAGATCGCGTACTGCAAGCCAACGCCGAACCTCGATGCCCGCCGAACGCATGCGGTCCAGCGCCGCTCCGACCTCCCGGATCAGGACCGCCGCCGCTCCGGTGTCCCCCCCTCCCGCAGCCTTGATCGCTGAGCGGGCCCGCTGCTGGGACAACGAAATCGTCAGGTAGGCCTCGTGCCGAGACTGCCAGACTTGCTGCCCCCCCAGCAGCGCCGCCGAGGTCCGGGCCGCCAGGTATGGGGCGTCGGCGCTGGTGTGTGCGGCGGTCCACTGCACCAGCTCGGCACCGTCCTCAGGCAGATACCGCTGGTACAGCCCCACCCGGGACACTGGTTTCCCCTCCTCACACCAGCCGGCGAGCAACCCACCCCAGGTGCCCACCCGGCGGGCAGCGGCCGCGGCGTCAGCCAGCGCCAGCCCGGGAAACTCGATGTGCAGAACCAGCGTGTAGAGCTGCTCATACGGGTGATGCACGACCGCCACCGGCATGCCGGCACCCCATTCCTCCTCGAGGAACCGGAGCGGGGCCAACACCCCCGGTAGATCCATCCTCGGAAGTCCGGTCGGATCCGACGGATCCGCCGCCGGCTGCCACGCCGCCCCCGCGTACCACGTCTCGCGCCGAGTCCTTGCACGTCGAAACCGCACCATTCGCAGCACCCACTCCCCTACCGCGAGCCCCTGCACCCGCAGCCATGCAGTGACCAGCAGGACACCAGAAAGCGGAAGCACCACGGGTACCGCCGACCAAGCCCCGTAAGCGACTGTGGACCCCGTCATCACCACCGCAGCAACCACCAACAGCGCCCGCGGCACGCTCAGCCCCAACGCCCAGCTACCGGCCCGGTCCCGTTTCCAACCGTGGTAGGTCTCCACCGAGCTCACTGACGCCTACTTCCCATGTCTGCCTGCTGGGCCCGATCCGGACCTCTGACCGATGGGGAGAGGGACAACCGGCCTCACTGGCGGCCGGCCGTCGGGTACCTGCTCGGGCTCGACAGGCGGGACCACCGGTCCCGAGGGCTCAGGCCGGGTGGACGGCGGCCTCGCGATCGGCAGACCGTCGCCAGGCCGAGAGATCATCGGCCCGTCCGGCACCAGCGGTCCCTCGATCACGCCGGGATCCGCCGCAGCGGCCAACCCACCGCCGCCGGCCCCATCGGGTGCCGACGGCGGTGGCACCGGCGCGGGCGAAAGCGCGGGCGAAGGCGCGGGCGAAGGCATGTCGCCCCCGCCACCAGGACGTGACGGCGCTGCGGGCCGCGAACGCCCTCCCCCACGTCCGCCCCGAAGCCACGGAGTGTCCGGCGACTCGCCAATACCCCCCAGACCCGCGTGCGCCGCCGTACGGCCCATGCCACGCTGGAACCCACCCACCGCAGCCATCGCCGCAGTCGCCGCGATCGGCAGAAACCCCGCGCCGGCCGCTGAGAGCCCGCCACCGCTGGAGGCCTGACCGGCCCCACCTGCTCGCTGCAGGGCGACCGGGTCCAGCGGGTTACCCGCACTCTGATTTCCCATTCCGGAGAACCGCGAGCCCAGATTCGAGGCGGCGCCGAGGAGTAGCCCGAGACCTCCAGATACCTGCCCATCCACATCGATGGCAAAGAACCGGGCCAGCGCCGGCCAGCACAGCACAGCGGCAGCCAACGTCATCAACGCCACAATATTCGAGGTCAGACCCTCCGCAGTCTCGGCTTCCTTAAAACCGAGCGCGAAACATAGAGTGATAGATGGTGGCACGAGAAGTAGCCGGAACGTCGCCATCGCCTGCCGCTGCCACCACACCGACGTGGCCTCAGACAGCAATCCCGAGGCTCCGATCGGCGACGTCGCGACCAGCGCCGCGATCGCCAACTTCACCAGAAGAATCTCCGCCCACAGCACCAGGAGAGTCACGATCGAAACAAGCGCAAATACCAGTGTCAGTGCAGTATTGGGCTGCTGTACCGTCACCTGCCTTGCACGATCAAGGAAATTTTGCGCATCACCGTGGGTTTCCGTTACGATCCAGTCGCAGATGCCCCCGGACAAGCTTGCCCCCGTCTGTGTGACCGTCACGGTGACAGCGATCGCCAATGCCGCTTTCGCTAGGCCAACAAGAGCGGCTGTCACATACCGTCCGTCAGCGGCCAGCTGCGTCCGCACCACCGCGATCAGGAGCACCAGCACCGCCACCAGCGCACCCAGCACCGTACACAGATCGTAGATGCCCTCAATACCCTCACCGTCGAAACCGACACGCGAGATATCCGGCCATGCCGATATGAAACTTTCTATAAGGCCAAAGGCGGCATCTGAGAACTGTCTTACAATCGCACCCCAAGCGCTGCTTGCAACGGCGTCGCTAACACCTCCGAAGACGTCTCCAGCTAGATCTCCGGCGGCGTTTAGGTTCCTACCTGCAAAATCCTTCAGGCCATCAGTGAACGTGCCCGCCAAGCAGTCCGGGCCTAGCTTTTTGTAACCGCTACAGTCAGCCAAGCCGGAACTCCTCCCAGCCGGCCGCCCGGATCTGGGCGGGATCGTTTGAAGTAGGAGTGCGAAGCTCTATTGGAGCATCCTCGATCGTATCCAGACGCCAGTCGTCCTCGAACCATACAAGAAGATGGGAAGCCGTCCGGAAAACTGTCTTGACCGGGCCTCGGGCATCGCCAACCTCCATGGAATCCAGCAGCGCTACCACGACCTGGTCGTCACTAGCCGATACGATCTTTACGCCAAGGGTGATAATGGTCGCCCACAGGTCGGGGGACATTGTCTGCCCCCTGAATTCCTCCTGAATCTCTGGAATCGCTGATGCGATGAGGTGCTGCGAACCGATGGTCCGCAGAACATCGACCTCTCTGGATTCATTGACGGGAACGATTAGAGAGTTCCAGCGGACGATGGCAGAGGCGGCGCCATCGGTCGTGTGGGGAAAGCCGACCGGTACACCGTTGGCCGCAGTCCTGGCGGGACGCGGCAGGATTAGCGGCTCGGAAGACATGCCCGTCGTGGGTGACACGACCGGTTGCGGTGAGGGGATTCCGAACCGGGTGGGCGCTGGGGGGGTTGGGGCCTCGTCGTCATCGCCTCCCGTGACGACAAGGGTCAGGATGACCGTGATGGCGACCAGGGCCACGGCTGCGAAGGAGACAAGAAGGCCGGAGGGGCGTCGGGACGGTCTACCGTTCGGTGACATCTGCTGGGTCAGACTCATTTATCGGGCTCTCCTGTTTCCCGTCCCGTCGACAACTCAGATCGCCAGGTTGTAGAAGCTGTTCACGAGCGGGATCGCGATGCCGACCAGGAACCCGCAGCCGACCGCCCAGACGAAGGCAGTCAACCCGCGGTCGAAGTGCTGCGGGCGAGCCGTCATGCGCGCCCACCCAGTGAAGCCTGCAGAAACCAACGCCGCGATCCCACAGGCGGTCACCGCTCCGTACATCGCCCAGCCGAGAATCCTCTGCAGCGCCTCCGCGCCCTGCGGGGGAAGATCGGTCAGACTCGGGTTCACGGGGCCGAGCGGGTCGCGCTGCGTCGGAGCGCCACCTCCCCCGGTGCCGGGGCTCTGAGTGGCAGGAACCTGGGTATCCGCCAGCAGAAGGGTGCCTCGGGCCATGAGCTCCTGGATCATGCGGCTTCCTCCAGCGCGAGTCGTCGTACCAGAGCATCGGCAGCGTGTTGGGCTGCTCGGCCGCCGTGACCAGCCTCCAGCCGCCCCGCGGCGCGCACGGAGGGCATATGGGGTACGCGCACGAGCGCGCCGACTTCGCCTTCCAACATCACCATCCGGGCAAGTGTCGGCCTGGGGATTCGGCCGTCGCTGATGTCGACGACCGCAGCCACCAAGTCCTCAGGTGCTACTCCGGCCTCACGCAAGGCCCGGGCGGCACCGATCGCCTGTTGCAGGGGGCCGGTAGCGGATGCCGACACGAGCACGACACGCACTCCTGGCTCGGTCATCAGCCGGTACCAGGAGTCGGCGTACAACAGCTGCAGGACGGAGTCGTAGGAGTCGACGACCAGGGTTGTCCAGGCAGGGTCAGCAGTCTCCACGATGTCGATCGTCTCGATTCGCGTCATGGGGGCCTCCGGCGCGAGGACCTGGTAGTTGCCGCGGTAGCCCGGCATCGCGACCAGACCGTTGCGACCCCGCGGCAAGTTCCTCCTGGAGCTGAACAGCCCCGGAGCATCGTCGATGAGCACGAGTGGTCCGGCGGCACACAGCCTGCGTGCGAGAAGATCCGCGGTCGTTGATCGGCCCATCCCTCCACTAGCCGCCACCACCAGCACAAGATCGCTCATCGCTGGCGCATCAGGAGCCGCAGGCAGGGCCGCGGACGTGCCAGGTCCGTCCATCTCCTCCTCCTCGCTCTGCGGAACCCAGCCCCGTGACGTTGCGGACATCCCGGCGCACCCCCGGTAGCGGCTGTAGCTGGATATGACATAGAGCGAGATGACTTGCGCGTATTGCGGTGGATGGACTCGTCACGGTAGCGTCATCCTCACAGCAAATCAAATCTAATGATCGTAAACGAGATCATGTACACGTGAAGGCAACATAACGATCACAAACGCATCGTTCCGAGGGTTGTGATGGCCGCGGAGTCCACGTCCGGGTCCACCTCACCCACGTCGCCGATCGTGATCGCCGTGCTCGCTGTACTCGTCTTCGGCGTCGCTGGCACCGGAATCCTCGGCGGTCTCGCCGGCGCTGGGGTGTTCTCGTCAGGCGCCGACGACACCAGCGCATCGGCGGTGACCGGCCCGGTCGCCGGCATCCCCGCGGAGTACGTCGGGCCAATCATCAACGCCGGTCGGTCCTGTCCTGCCCTCAGCCCGGGGCTACTGGCCGCACAGCTCCAGCAGGAGTCCGGTTTCAACCCGCTCGCGCGATCGTCTGTTGGAGCAGAGGGCATCGCCCAGTTCATGCCCGGCACGTGGGCAACCCGCGGCCTCGACGGTGACAACGACCACCGTGCGGACCCCTTCAACCCAGCCGACGCAATCCCGGCCGCAGCCCGCTACGACTGCGCATTGGCCGCATCCGTCGCGCACCTCGGCGACCCTGTCCGTCTTATGCTCGCCGCTTACAACGCTGGCCCTGGGGCTGTTCTCTCCGCCGGTGGTGTGCCGCCCTATCCCGAGACACAGACCTATGTCGCGAAGATCATCGCCGCCGAGCCTGCGATGACCGCCGCGCTCGCCGCAGCCTCCACGCCGAGCGGCACAGTTGCCCCAGCCGCCCGAACTGCCATCGCCTACGCCCGCCAGCAGCTCGGCGAGCACTACCTATGGGGCGGCACGGGCCCCGATCTCTGGGACTGCTCGGGACTTGTCCAAGCTGCCTACAAGGCAGCCGGCGTCTCTCTACCCCGTCGAACCTTCGAACAGGCCGGCGAGTCTGGGCCGAGCATCCCCGTCAACGATGTCTCAAGGTGGCAGCCCGGTGACCTCTTGTTCGCGGCCGGATCCGATGGAACCCCAGACAACCCCGGCCACGTAGGCATCTATCTCGGAGATCGTCAGGTACTGCACGCCCCGAAGAAGGGAGACGTTGTCAGGATCGTCGACTTGGACCACTACCTGACGGTGACCGGTGTCACCAGACCAGCATCACTTGCGGGGTACTGAGCCGAGAGTCTCCGAAGTCCGCCGTCCTGGCGTCCTCGTCTCCTCGCCGCACCACACCCCCGACGGAGTGGCTGACGATCCGGGATGCGATCCCCACAGGACCCTCGAGGTGAGGCATGCCCCCTGGCCATGGCCGGCCAGGACGCCGCCCACGAAGCTAGCTCATCCTTCGTGAGTTGACCATGGTCGTACCCGACGCTGCCGCCATCTGCTCGCGTCATCGCCGGCGTCGGCGCAGGCTTCTCGGCCTGCTCGATGAACGGGCACCGTCCTCACCAAGGACGTCAACACCGCCTCCGCCTGGAATGATGCGTACTCGCCGAGGGCTCGCTGCCAGATGTTTGATCCAGCAGCCGCCATCAAACCCTGCGTGCCAGCCTCGATGCTGACCTCTCACCCCTCCATGCCCACAGTGAAACTCTCTCCTCTGCCTCCGGACTAGCCCGGTCGCCTCGCACATTCGGCAGCTCCATCTGCAGCGAGGTCCGCTCCCAGCGCGTCAACCACGCCCGAACCCGGCCCTGTGCTTGTCAGCCTTCGTCAGCCTCAGCGATGCTGCCAGCCCAACACCTAGCTCGACCGTGACAGCGCTGGAGGAGCTCGCGGGCGACGCGGTCCTCATCTGCCTCTGCCCCCGGCCTCGGCCTCCTCTACGTCGTCACGCGCGTCCGGAAATCACCTACGCCGCTTGGCGTCCACGGCCAGGAAACCCTGGAGATAGGCCCTCTGACCTCTGGAATCTTGCGCTTCTGCGTAGCGATGCAAGACGACGACCCCTCGTGCGAGAGTCGGAGTACACGCATGGCATCCCAGCCGATCAACACCAGGTTGATCAACCTTGCTTGATCATCTATACACTCAGGCTGGTGCGTGGAGGCATGCCTCTATGTCGCCAATAGTGCTCGCACGTTTGTTCCCAATAGTTCCCGCACGAATGAGGCCAATAATGAGTGATAGGTGTGCGGCATGATATGGAGCAACAATGCATCTCCACTATTAGGCGAGGTGACTCGCCACCGTTTGACGAACCTGTCGGGCCAACCTAGTGGGCAGGGTTGGAGGTATATAACGGGCGCTGGTGCGATCCCCTTCGCGAGCCCCAAGCGAGGGTCACGCACTTCCCGGCATCCGACCACGTGGTCATCCGGGGACTTCGCCACGTAGGTGTACGGCTGTCGATGCCACCACAGGCCCATCAGGACGGGTAGCTGAAGTTGAGGGGCAACACGCTGACGTCCACCCACGTGCGCCCGTCACCACTTGCGGCACGGCGGTGGTTACGGTCCAGCAGTGTTGATGTCTCCTCCGGCCTGCGCAGCCGGATGCACCTCACGATGCCCTGCCTTGCGAAGGCGCGTGGACCAGTGCGCGACGCACTACGTGAGGACACGGGGCTGTGGGGTGCCTGGAGAGGTTGGGTGACACGTACGTGGGCTATTACGTCGCCATGTTCTCTGCCCCTACACTCAAGCCCTGCGGCCTCTATCCCTCTTGAGCGGGGGAGTAGGGGGGTGGTCCTCGACCAAAGAGGTGGGCAGCGTGACGACAGACCCGTGGACACGACCCGACGAGCCCAGGTTTCCTCACGAGAACCTGGAACACGTCATCGCCGTTGGGAACGGCAAGGGGGGCGTCGGGAAGACCACCCTGACCACCAACATCGCTGCCCTCGTCGCCGCAGGCGGCGCGAAGGTCCTCATCATCGACGTGAACGCCCAGGGCAACTGTGGCGAGGACCTCGGCTACACCGGACAGCCGGAGATCGACGACGACGGCAAGGGCCTCGTCGACGCCATCCGCTACGGCACCCCTCTCGTCCCGGTCCGTGCCGTGGGGGGGCGACCCGGGCTCGACGTGGTGCCCGGGGGAGCGGAGGTCCGTCAGCTTCCGACGTACATGTATGAGCGGTTCGCCGACTCCGGGGAGTTCGCCACCCTCGCCTTGGCGCGCTCCCTGCTGCCGATCGCCAGCCAGTACGACTTGATCTTGATCGACTCCCCGCCGGAGAACCGTCCGCTACAGCAGCTCGTCCTCGGTGCCGCACACTGGTTGATCATCCCCATCAAGTCCGACGACTCGTCGCGCAAGGGCATGCAGCAGATCGCCTACGAGTTCGCGCGAATGCGTCGGGTCAACCCCAACCTCGAGCTTCTCGGCGTAGCCCTGTTCGCGGCCGGCACCAGTGCTCGCCGCATTCGGGAAGAGGTGCGTCGCGACGTCGCCTCTGACTTGGGTGGGCGCGATCTCATGTTCGAAGCAGTCATCCGCCACGCCGAAGCCCCGGCCCGGGATGCCCGCCGCCGTGGACAGCCGTTCCACGAGCTGGAGGTTGCCGCAGCGAACGGACCGACGGGCCTCGACGTCTTGCGCGGCCTGGCGGATCGGTCACAGTTGATCGCTGGATCGTCCGGCGCAGTCGCCGCTGACCTGGCGACACTGACCCGCGAAGTCCTCACCCGGCGCGCAGCACTGCTCGAGGAGACGGAAAGCGTGGTCACGGCATGATCGACACCTCAGGCGGCGAGCTCGGTGCGCCGCGTCGCATGCCCCAGCAGGACCTTGGTCAGCTGTTCGCACGTCCGGACCGGACGGCAGACTTGGGGGACCTTGTCCGGCGGCGGCCAGCCGAGCCCCCGGCGGAGCCTCCGGCTGACTCTCCGGCACCGCGGCCCGCACTCGTTCCGGTCTCCCCGCCGAGTAGCGCGCCCTCCGACGGCGCTGAGGCGGTGGCCGCGTCGGCAATGGACACGGCCGCGTTCGCTCCCCGGCACATGCACCCCGGCCAGCACGACGAGATCTCTCCGACCTCGACCGTGCGCGTCACCGCGATCCTGGTGAGTCCAACCGTCTTCAAGCGTCTGGAGGAATTCCGTCGGGCCGTACGGGGGCGCACCAACACCTCAATCCTGCTGCAGGCCTTGGACGAGTGCCACGGCCGGATTCCCGACCTCATCAACGCTGCCCGCGCGGCGGCACAGCCACGCGGATCACTGTTCCCCGCCCGCGACGATCGCCTGCGCCTACCTGGTCACGGAGGAATGCAGGTACAGGTCCGACCGACCCTGGCTCAGCTAGAGATCATCGACAAGCTCGCCCATGGCCACGGGCTCGACAGCCGCTCGCAGCTTGCCGCCGCTGCTCTCAACGAGTTTCTTCCCGGACGCAAGGACCGCTGACACTACGGGGCGGCGGCGAGGCGAGTCTCGCCGCCGCGTTGGATGCCAAGGGTCGACGCCTACATCGTTATGCCGACCCGCGGCCGCCCCCAACGGTCCGCGCCGGCGGCAACGCCTGGCCGCCGTGCGCCGAACCACCGAGGCGCCGCTCTCCAGCCCCCGCGGCCATGGGGGAGAAAACATCGCCTGGCCGCCCCTTCGTCGCGCCCTGCGGCCTCTCGCGATCTCGCCATCCATGGACCCGGCGGCGCGTGCATGGGACTGCCGCAGAGTAGGGACATGGCCATGACGGCTGGCAACGCACACACCCCACCCGCAGAGGCTCGTGTGCTGCTCAACCGAGCCGCCGAGTGCTCCCGCCAGGCAGCAGAGATCGATCTGTAGCTGCCCAACGCCGCCCGTGCCGTCGAGATCCTGACCGCGACCGCCGAGCAATGCCGCCAGGTGGCCACCGCCTTCGACATCGACCCGACACTCGCCGATGAACGCCGGACCTCCACCGGCCGGCTGCGCCTCGTCGACCTTGTCGCGGAACTCAGTCGCCAGATCCCGCCGCTCGTACGCCATGCGCTGTCCACCCGCAATCTCGACCGCTGGCCTACCGGCGACCGCTGGGCCGAACTCGAAATACTCGCCACCCGCGGCGCCGAGCTCGCAGCCCGGGCCTTCGCCGAAGTGCCACGACGCGACCACGCCACCGTCACCGGCTCCCAAGCGATCTCTCTCCTCCGCCTCGCTGCCAACCGTGACCGGCTGCAGGCCGCTGCGGCTGCGATCCGGGATGCCGTGGCCCCAGCGGTACTCCGTCTACCTCACCCCGCCGACGAGGTCGGCGAACTCCTCCGTATCGCCACGCTGGACTCCGCAATCAGCCGGGAGACCTAACCACCCGGCCTCCTTTCGCACGGCCGAGCGGACTCAGCATTTACTTGGCAAACGCCGTTGTCAACAGTGATGACTATCCTGGACGGGTAAGTTTGATCATGACGGATGGCGCTCGACGACTCTCACACCGCTCCCACCTCGTCGAAGATCCAGAGTCGACCTTGGCGTCAAGTAATCGCAATCGATGCAGGTAGTGAGACACATGCATGCACAACGTTGGGCGACACGCCAGGCGATGTCCTAGTCATGCATGAGCAAGCCGGACATCATCTGTCCTATGTCGCAGCTGAAGGGACGTCGCCGCCGTCTGCACGTCGGTCCGACCAAGACGCTCCAGACGAGGGTCGCACTTGAGGATCACAGCGGCTTTCACGAGGTCGCGGCCAGCACCGGGCTTGGCATCAGCGAACTCTTGGAGGAGCTCGTCAAGACGCACCCAGTCCTGCTCGCTGCAGCTAGCAACGCGGCCGCACTCGGTATGTCGCTCGGGGAGTTCCTTACTGCGCTGATCGTGCAGTGCGAGGTCGACGACAGCGGCCAGCCCGTGTGGGCTGGGGGAGCGGCGCGCACGGGCGGTACACCAGAGCTGCCAGGCATTCGGGAGGGGCTGCACGCCTCAGCAGCATGACCGCGCTCGGATAGGCGAGCCCATCCCCTACCTGATCAAAGACGAAGGAGAGAACTAGGCACAACGAAAAAACGACGGTCCGGGAGATCTTGCTTGGCGGCTGACTCCCGTGACCGTCGTCTCTAACGACCGGAGGTAACGATAGCACCCGCGCCTTCGGCGGGTGAAGTGCTGCCTGAAACCGGTGTGTCCGGCTCATCGTGCGCTGGGCGTACGCATTCGGCATCGCAACCCGTCGACGCATCCATCCAACTGAAGATAGTTGATCTTGAAGGGGTGTCGGCGACCGTCAGAAATGGCGGTAGTCAGCCCGACGAGCTTTGGCGTGCCTTCGCACCGGCGATCGCAGGACAGCCGCGAGTGAGGATCAGCCGTGGCGGCCGCTACTTCGCCCGCTACGAACAGGCACTGACGCCACGGAGACCCTCCGCCGCAGCCGCCGTCCGTACCTATGACGACGACGGCTACGCGAAGACGCTCGTCCTCGACCTCGACATGGCCAGCGGCGGCCGCCGCCAGGTCCTCGCTGACAGCGCGGCCGCCGCAGCACTCGCCGCGGCGATCGGCGCACGCGCCTTCGCGGACGAGTCACCAAGCGGTGGACGCCACATCTACATTCCGCTGGCCACCCCACGCCACCTGCAGGAGATTCGCCCAGTCGTCCGAGCTCTGCGCCTCTTGCTGCCCAGCCTGGACATCAGCCCGATGTGCAACCTGGCCGCCGGATGCATCCGCCCTCCCGGCGCCGCGCATCCTCGCCTAGGTGGCTACCAGGTTCTGTGCTCACCCCTGGCCGCAGCTCTCGATGCAGTCCAGCGGCCGAACCCCGACGCGGTCTGGGACCGGCTACGCGCCCGTCTCGCACCTCAGATCGCACACGACGAACTCCCCGCCGTCGTCCCCGACTCCGCCGCGCCCCAGACCCAAGCAACTACCCGTCGGCCGCTGTCCGACCGCTACGAACAGATAGCCCGAACGGCGGAGTACGACACCACCCGCTACGCAACGCCCAGCGAGGCACGCCAAGCGGTCATCACATCCGCCGTGGCACGAGGCTGGACATCGCCCGACATCCAGGCCCAGCTGTCCGACGGAGGGTGGCCCGGGCTGGCCACCCTCTACGCCCGCTACCGCAGCCACTGGAGCACCGCGCTGCAGCGAGACGTGGAGAACGCTCGCGTCTGGATCACCCAGCGAAACGCAGCATCGCGAGAGCTTGTCTCTCATCACCCCACAAGTGAGCACACCCCACAGGGGGGGCACCCTCGAGCGTTACAGAAAGTTACAGGTGGAGCCGGCTCTCTCACACGCGGATCGGCCGAGGAGTACCGGTACCTCCGGCAGTGGTGGTCCGCTGTCCAGCTCTCCGCAGCCCAGCGATACCCAGGGGAACGAGGCCTCACCCTCCGAGCCGTCCTGGCAGCGATGGGAGCGGCGGCCCAGCAGCTCGGCAGCCGATACGTCGCACATGGGACACGCTCACTGTCGCTCGGAGCGGGGGTTGACCCGACGACCGTCGCCGGAGCCCTGCGGATCCTGCGCGCCGAACCCGACCCCTTCATCGAGCTTCTCGAAGACGACCGTGGCCCGGGAGGAGACCTCTACCAGCTGAGAATCCCCACAGCACTCGTCGAGGCGGTCACAGTCAGACCATGGCCGAGAGGTCGTATCCCTGCCGTCGACCCGGTCTTCTCGGCCGACGGTCTCGGTCTCCCCGCCCACTTCGTCTACCAGGCTCTACCTGCTGAAGGCTCGGTCATGGCTCGTGGCCTCCAAACGGCCGCAGGAGTGTCGCGTGCGGCCTTGTACCGCGCGCTCAACCATCTCGCTGACCACGGTCTCGCGCGCCGAGTAGTCGGCGGATGGCGCCGAGGCCGTCGAGCACTCCTGGCCGTCCGTGACGATCTTGATCTCGGCTCGCGACTCGCGGCACGGCATGAACGATTCGCGGCCGAACGACGGAAATGGTGGGCCTACCTCGGCTACGTGCCAGCAACGACCAGCTCTGGTCAGCTCCCCGCACCAGACCTACCTGGCGAAGCCAGCGACGACCACAGTTCCGTCGAGCCCATCACGGCGATTGACCTGCTGATGGACCGGCTCGGCGCTGTGCTTGTCCCACCTGATGATCTCGACTCGTTACCGCACCCGGTCGAGCTCCCCCACACCTACCTCCCACCGTGACCGCCCTATTTCTGACGGTCGCCCAGGACGCCGGATCGAGGTTCGTGGCGGTCTACGTTGATCGTTCAGGCCGGCGGCTTTCCGCCTCAATTTCGCCACGATCGGGGGAACCGCTCCATGACTGAGACCGCTCCGGGTAACCGCCGGACGACCGCGCACGATCACGCGCAGCTCGCCGAGGCTCTCGGCTGGACCGTCATTCAGGTCGGGAAGGCAGTCGCGCTCGGTCTGCTGCCCCCGTATGACCTGAAGTCGCCACGCTGGAGAGCCGCCACCGTGGACGCCTTGGTCGAGAGCCGGGATGCGCTGGCGAGCACGTTGGACGAGGAGGCACTGCTCACTGGGGACGAGCTGATCGCGCTGCTCCGGCTGGAGTACGCCGACTGGCGACGCGGCCGCGAGCATGCGGTGATCCCCGACCCCGACTGCGGCGAGTACTGGAGCAGGGCACTCGCCGACGACCTGGCCTCCCGCGGTGAATGGCTGCGCGAACAGATCCCCCCGCAGCCACTGGGAGCGCGACGATGCGCCGAGCTGCTGGCTGAACTCACCGGGCTGGAGGTGACCGACGACGACCTACGTCTGCTAATCGAGCAGGGGCAAGTCGCTGAGGTCGCCTTCTACAAGAAGTGGCCGCTCTACGACACCGCCGCCGTCCGCCGGCTTGGGACCACCGCCGAAGGGATCGCCCTCGTCACGAGCACCGTCGCCGATCGGCAGGCATGGCTGGCTGGCTCGATGACCAGTGAGGACACCGCCGCATGGCTGGGCTGCCACCCGCGGGATCTACCTCGCGTTGCGGCTGACCATGGCATCAGCCCGGGGCGATTCGGCCGGTGGGCCCGCATCGACATCGCGCGCCTCACCGACGACGAGGACGCCCTCGAGCAGGTTCGCCGCGGGCAGGTGCTCGGTCCCGAGCAGGCCGCACTGCACATGGAGATCCGCCGCCGGGACTTCGACTATGTGGTCGCAGCCGGCTGGGTGGCACCGGTTCGACATGTCACCCGAGAGGTTGGAGTCCGCAAGACGGTCGATATCCCGCTGTACGCAATCGGTGGCCTAGAAGACGCCCTGCGCACTCAAGGGGTGGACTGGGAGGCCGTGCGTGCGGTGCGCGCCGGGGAGGCCTCACCGCTGAGGGAGTACACCCGGCTGCCCGCGGCCCGCGCCGACACCGTCCGAGCGTTCTGTGCCCAGCTCGCCGTGGCCTGGAGCGTCGAGGTGTGGCCCCACTTCGACAACCCCACCGACAGGTGGGAGATCGACTGGGAGCAGCGTCACGATGGCCACCCCACCAGGGCCGAGGTCGTCGACGCGCTCGCCGCCCACCGCGGTGCTTCGAAACACGCCGAGCACATCGTCTTGTCGACAGCGGTTGGCGACGTCATCCGCCGCGCCCGCGCTGACCTGTCCCCCGGGGCCGCTGTCGTGATCGATACCGAGACGACCGATCTCGACGGAATCGTCGTCGAGATCGCGGTTCTTGACGCAGCGACCGGAGCGGTCCTCGTGGACACTCTGGTCCATCCAGATGGCGTTCCGGTGGCAGCCGGCGCCCGCGCCGTCCACGGCATCACTGACGAAGCGCTGGCGGACGCGCCTCGGTGGGCTGACATCGCTGACGAGGTCCTCAGCACGCTCGCGGGCCGACGCATTCTCGCTTACAACGCTTCCTTCGACCGCGCACGGATCGCCGCGACCCACGCCCACGCTGGTCTCGACGCCGGTCGGCTGCCCTCGGCCGAGCAATGGGACTGCCTGATGGAAGCGCAGTCGACCTGGCTACGGATCGGCCGCTGGCTTCCCCTCGGCGCCAACCACCGCGCCCGCGGAGACGCCGCGGCCGCTCGCCGAATCCTGCAACAGCTCGCTGCTCCCCCCGACGCCTACCGGCCATAAAATCGGATTTCTGTTTCCGGAAATCCAGTTTTAGGGTATGGTGATCGTGTGACCGAACTTCCTCTCACTGCTGCCGAGCCCGGTGACTCCTCCGCTCCTTCATCGCCCGAAGAAGCTGCTGTTCCGACGTTGCCTTGCCAGTGGTGCAACCGCGACGTGCCCCAGAGGCTGTCCGGCGCCGGTCGCAGACGCCGGTACTGCGATCCGGTCTCGACGGGTCGGACCTGCCAAGAGGAGGCAAAACGCGCTCGTGCCGCCCGCCGGGCCGGCGGCGGAATCGGCGCAGACGTCGTCGCGGCCGAGGAGATCGCCGAGAAGCTTCAGGTGTACGTCGATCGCATCGCCGACGGGTTGGCCGCCGAACTCACCCCCACCGGCGTACAGACCGCGATATCCCGGGCCGAAGCTGCGGCGGCAGCCCGGGTAGCAGCCGCAGCGGCCGAGGTGGAGGAGGTGCGTCGCACCGCGGCTGAGCAGGTCGCGCAAGCGTTCGCCGACCGGGACCGCTCCGTGTCTGCCGCACACGCCGAGCGGGACACCGCCCTAGCTGACTCTCAAGCCGCACGGGCATCCGCCGAGGCGGCGGACCAGGCGGCCTCGGCCGCGCGGGCCGCGGCCGCCGACGCCGATCAGCGAGCCCAGACCGCAGAGACCGCTGCCTCCCGAGCGGAGGACAACGCCCAGACTGCTCAGGACGCGCGAGATGCTGCCCTCGCGGACGCCCGCAACGCCATGACTGCCCGCGACGCCGCGCTGGCCGAACGGGATCGCGCATTCGTGGAACGAGATGGTGCCCTCTCGGAAGCGTCGACAGCACAGACTCTCGCCGAACAGGCAGCAGAGGACCGGGCCACAGCGCGAGCTGAGGCAGCCCGGGCCGCGGCCGTCGCAGAGGCTGCCCAAGCGGCGCAGACTGCTGCCGAGGAACGGGCCTCGGCAGCGGAGAAGTCCTGGCGAGCCGAGACAGCAACCGCTGCCCGTGCCGTCGCCGAGCGCGACGCGGCCCGCACCCAAGCCAGCCAAGCGCAACAGCAGGCCGAAGCCGACCGGGCCCTCGCCGCGACAGCGATGGAACGTGCGGACACAGAAGTCGAGGCCCGCCGGCAGGCCGAGGACACCCTCCGCGGCCTACGTTCCGAGTTGACTGCCACTACCACTGACCGTGACCGGCTCACCGCCGACCTGGACCGTCTGCGCGCTCAAATCGACGATGAGCGAGCGGCAGCGACCACCCGCCTGGAAACAGCGCAGGAAGCCGCCACCCGTGCCACTGCGGCTGCCGAAAGCCATCAGGCCCAACAGATCGCCGCGCAGGCAGAACTCACGGAGCTCCGCAGGCAGCTTCAGGATGCGCGCGACCGGGCAGTCCGGGCGGAGACCGAACGGGACGCGGCCCGCGCGCAGACCGAACAGGCAACCGCCAGTCGACGTACACCTAAGAAGACCCCCCAGCCACCAGCCGACAGCTGACGTGCGGCCGTTCCGGTCCGGGTATAGCAACGATAATGGCGGACGAAGCCTACACGTCCTGATCCCGCGATCATTAACCGCTCGCGAAGGATGAGGTCGAAGAATGCGGCCTTGCTGCCCTCGAAGGTTCGATTGGGACCCCTGAGTCCGACTGCCGGAAGAGCCGAAAAAAATACTCTGCCGCGCCTGCAACGCTCTACGTGAAGCCTCGCTCCGGACCGCTGAGGCTTCACGCCACCTCAGGCGAGGCTTCATACGAAGCCCTCCGGCTCGCAGAGCAAGCGAGCGACCCTCTCCAGTGTCGGAAACCTGCAGGCAGGAGCCGCCCGGGCGACCGCAAGCCGGCCGCCTGTAATTGATCATCAGGTGGACATGACGTCTACAGGTGTGTAGAAGTTGATAGTCTGGAGCGGGCTTGCCGGCCTTAGTAGATGATAAGTTTTTGTTTCTGTGTTCTACGTCTCATCGACCTCGATAGAGCTCGTGTGCATGCGTTACCGTCCCTTTGCTGATCAACAAATTGGCAGGGGTGGGCGATGTGAGAATCTCCGAGCTCGGATTCGAGGAGCTAGACGAGTTCTCTGATGAGCTGTGGCGAACGGTAGCGCGTCACCCCTACTGTGACACGGACATGCTGGCGGAGTGGCTTGGTCGTCCTGAACCGATTGTCGAGGTGGAAATCCAACGGCTTGTGAGTCGAGGCCTCCTTCGGCAGATCGGCCGCCGATGGGAGCCGCAGGATCCGGTAAAGATTCTACAAGCGCACCATGCGGAAAAAGAGGCAGCGCTCAGCGCCGAGCGAGCGAAGATGGACGAGGAGAGAGCACGCCTCTACCGCTCTGGGCTGTTCGGGGATTATATCGCTGGGCGGCGGCGCGCTGATACCAGCTCCGGTGTTCAGGTTCTCGCGCGAGATGAAATCTTCCATCGGATGTCAGAACTCACCGAACAGGCGACGGAGTCCGTTCGATTCCTTCAGAGCGGTCCTCCTCCGCCCGGCCTCGGCGGCAACGTTCCCGATCTTCTGAAGGTCGCCGTAGCGCGAGGGGTGCGCATCAGCAGCGTGTGGACGTCGATCGCACTGGCGTCAGCGCATCGGCGGCAGGCCCAGCGGCGCCTGCCGCCCATCGGAAGCATCGGAATCGCGCCGGCGGTGCCCATGCGCACCATCGTGTGGGATGCGACCGCCGCCCTGGTTCCCGTCCGTGACGACGATCTCGACGAAGGCGGCCTCGTCGTAGTAGCACCTACCCTGGTGCGCGCTGTCACGGACATGGTCACACGGACCGAACAGGCTGTCACCACCCGACAGCCACGGCCGGCTCCCGACGAACCCGCGACAGCCCGGCGACAACGAGCACTGCTGCTCCTGCTCGACCGCGGATTCGACGACGTCCGCGCCGCGCGGGAGCTGCGGGTCTCCGACCGCACGGTGAAGCGTGACGTTGCTGAGCTGTGCAACCGGTTCGGCGTGGTCACCCGCTTTCAGCTCGGTGCCGCGGCGGCGAGAGCCGGCTACCTCCCCACCAGTCAGATCTCGGTGGATCTTTCCGATCAGTCCCGCGACCTGGCCGCACGGGGGCGATCTCTCACCCGGCCTATCCTTGCGCAGGCCAGCCCGGCCCATCGGCCGGGCGTGCACACCCCCGACGGCACGGAACGGATGGGGCCCGCCGACCGCGCCCATCCCAATTGATCTTTCCGGGCTTCAGGAGCACAGCTACCGGATGACCAGATCAAGCGGAAACTGACGTCACCCGACCCGACACCCAGATGCTGGCATAAACATGCCAGGGCGTCCTTATCGGGACAAGGTGGTTCATTACTCTTCGTCCACGGCTGTTTGCTCGCTAGCGTCATGGCTGCTGACGGGATCGAGGCAGTGACCCCTGTGCCATGGCGGCGGCACGGTGGCGAGGCGAGCGGCCGCTCCGTGCATGGAGTGGCTGGCAGGAAGATGACGCCGATCTTCGTAGCTTCAGCTCTTCGATCCTGTCAGCACCACCAGGGTTCTCCGGGGAGATCCGGATCGCAGGTCGGGCCCACTGGCCATCGGCCGGTGCGCGTCCGCGACACCCTGTTCTGACCACCTGAGACTGTCGTGCAGCGGGCTGACTTTCAGGGCCCCGAGCGCCCCCGACATCACTGGCCTGTTCCCCCGGTCGGCTTCGCCGGATGGCCCGCGTCAGGCGAGCTGGGTGAGGAAAGCGATGATCGCCTCCAGCCCGGGGCGGTAGCCATCGCGGGTGTCGACCGTGAGGCAGGGGAGGTCCAGGCGGATGTCGGCGAAGGCGTCCAGGGCGTAGACGGCCCGCGGCGATGTCGTCGAGGAGGACCTGGTCGCCGTGGGCGGCGCGATGGGGGTCGAGCCCGGCGCGGGTGGCGATCTGCTGGTACGCCACGGCCGGATCGACGGTAGCGCGGATGATCCGCACGTCGGCGTGGGCGGTGAGCGGTTCCAGGCGGGGCTCGAGAGCCGGTCCTGGAACGCAGCCTCGGCCACGACCATCACACCCGCCTTCGCCAGGGTCTCCAGGACACCGAAGAAGACGTGGAGCGCGGGGACGTTGAGCGGGTCATCGCCGCCAGCCTGGTAGCCGGGGCTGGCCAGGACCATCCCCTACTTGATCTCGTCGCGGATCACCACCGGGCAACCGACGGCCGTGGCGAGCGCGCGGGCGAGGGTGGTCTTGCCCGTTCCTGGAGGGCCGCTGACGACGGCCAGCACCGGCCTCCCCGTGGTCATACGTCACTCCTCGCCGCCGAACCGGCGCTGCTCACCCACATCCGGATCGGCTACGCCTTGGGTGTCGACCGGCTGAATGGCGAGCTGCCGGTGCCGGCACTGGCGGATGACGTGCTGGAAGCCTCCGGCGCGAGAGCCGGCTCTAGCGGTAGGAGGGCAATGTCTCCGGCCATGCTCTGAACGAGCTGCCGAGGGCCCCAGACCCTCTGGGTCGACTCCTCCAGCACGAACACTGCCTCCACACAAGATCGTGATCATCGGGGAAGCTACAGCTCCCTACGGCCGCTCGAACTCGCCGTCCTTTGCGCCGCCGATAAACGCGTCCCATTCACTCGGAGTGAATATCAAAACGGGTCCGTTCTGATTCTTGGAGTCGCGCACAGCGACATTTCCAGCGTCCAGGAAGGCGACCTCAACGCACTGGCCGTTGCCGCCACTGTGGCTGCTCTTGCGCCACGCTGCCAGGGAGACATCTACCTGCTGCACGGTCTGCACCCTCTCACTCCTTGCCCTTCGTTGCCAGGCTGGCGATCAGGCTCGTCGAGTCGTCGGGGCTGAGTGCCACGGCAGCGAGATTGTCAAAGGAGAAATTCTATACCGCCGCATGTCGGCCTGGGCATGGAAACCTACACTTCTCTAGGGAGATCGAACTCGCCATCGACGGCGCCGCGCAGGAACGCGTCCCATCCCTGGGAGGTGAACGTGAGGATCGGCCCGGAAGGATCTTTCGAGTCACGAACCGAGACCGTCACGCCGAGGCGGACCTCGACGCAGTTGCCTCCGGAGGAGTTCGAGTGGCTGCTCTTGATCCAGACTGGCCCTGGTTCAGCCGAGGTCATCAGCTACCTTCCTGATCATTTCGAGGGACTGCTGCGGTCGTAGGGCAATGGCTCGGATGAGGTCCATGCGGGCGACATATCGGCGGACGTCTGCGGGTCGTTCGACGTAGATCGCGCTGTCGAGTGCCTCGATGTACACCACGTCTTCGTCGCCGGCACCGGCGTCGAACCGCAGGATCGTGAATCCGGTTCCCAGCGCCGGGTGCGCGCCGGCGTCGAACGGCAGGACCTGCAGGGTGAGGGCCGGCAGCTGGGCCTGATCGGCGAGGTGCAGGAGCTGCGCGCGCAGCACATCGGTGCCGCCGATGGGCCGACGGAGCACGGCTTCGTCGAGGACGGCCCACACGTTGGGGGGCGTGTCCCGGGTGAGTAGCCGCTGTCGCTGCGTGCGCAGCTGCACCTGGCGGGCGACGTCGCTCTCCGAACGCCGGGGAATCCCTGCGGCGAGGACCGCCGCGGCGTAGCCCGGGGTCTGTAGCAGGCCGGGGACGAGCTGGGTCTCGTAGGCGCTGATGGCACTGGCCTCGGTCTCCAGACCGATGTATCCACCGAACCAGTCGGGGAGGAGATCTCCCCAGGACTGCCACCAGCCGCGTTCGTTGGACTGCCGCGCCAGGGCGGTGAGCGCGGTGACCGTGCCCGGGTCGGTGACCTGGTAGAGCTCGAGCAGGTCGGTGACGTCCCGGGGCGTGGTGGGGCTACGCCCCAACTCGATCCGGGAGATCTTCGATGGGGAGCACCCAAGGCGGGTGCGTGCCTCATCGGGAGTGATGCCCGCGGCCTCTCGGAGCCGGCGTAGCTCGGCGCCGAGTCGGCGCCGGCGCACGGTGGGGCTGGCGTCCTCTGACTGTGTCCGATCCACGTTGGGCAGTCTGCCATCGCCGTCACCGCGGGTCTGCCGGGTCGCGCATGTGCAGCAGGTAGGCGAGGGTGTTCCTCCTGCCAGGCCATCCCATCAGAAGATCTTCATAGAATTTCATCATGGTATTGCATGATCTTGTGGTGACGGGGATCCTGTGAACATCGATGCGGATCCGAGCGCAGGATCTGCCCCGCGACCCCGGGAGTGCAGACGCAATGGACTGGCGACACCGAAGCCTTTGCCGTGACGAGGACCCAGAGCTCTTCTTTCCGATCGGAACGACCGGTCCGGCCGAGCGGCAAGTCGAGGAAGCGAAGGCCGTCTGCAGGCGGTGCTCCGTCACCAGTGACTGTCTGAACTGGGCCCTGGATACAGGTCAGGACTCCGGTGTGTGGGGAGGGCTGAGCGAAGACGAACGCCGAGCCTTGAAGCGGCAGGTCCGCCTACGGGTACGCACCGCGTGACCAGCCGTGCCGGAAACGGATCCCCTGGAACAGCAGCTGGAGGCGGGCACGGGGGATCCGTTCTGCCGCGCAGGCAGCCCGATCTCGCCGGACCTTTCCGAGCGGGGGACCGCCGGCGTCAGCCGCCCCTTATCTGGCCGAGCGATCTTCCCGTCGACTGGTCCACCGATCCTGACGTAGTCACACGGCTCCGATCAGGGCTGGCCCGGCTCTGACCGACCTTGTCCTGTCCGTCTCCCATCCGTGAAGTGGTCCGAGCCGTCGGCGTGCCGCAGCCACCAACCGGGCACGCACCTGTGCCTGCAGATCAAGAGGATCAGCGTTGGAATGGCGCTGAAGAGCAGGAGTCCCGCCCCGAGCGTGAGCTCCAGCTCGACGCGGCTGCGTAGGTCCGGCGCGCCGACAATCGTCATGCGGCTGGCGGCGATGAGGAGCACGACCGTGACGACGGCAAGCGGCCAAAGCGGGAGCATGGCCGAGGTCGGGTTGACCAGCCTCCGCTGGACGCGGAGACGTTGTGCCTCCAGCTCGTCGCTGTCCCGCTGGATGCGGGCCATCAGGGTGGCGTGCAACTGCCCGGCCTGAATCAGTTCGCGTTCCCGCTGGCATCGCCTGGTGACGGGATCCGTGTTGTCGACCGGGAGAAGTCGCAGCGCGGCGTCGATGGTCGACAGTGCGGCCTCGAAATCGCCGCACATACGTTGCCCGGTCGCCAGACGACGGCGGATATCGGGATCGTCGGGGAAGGTGGCCGAGGCCTCGGCCGCATGGGCCCGCAGCAGCTCACGCTGACCGGGAAACGGCGGGGCGACTGACAGTGCGTCCAGACAGACGTCCGTGACTAGCCGGGACGGGGCGATCCACGCCTGGCGGAGAAGACCGGTGGCGTATTCGGTCGTCAGTCGTCGGCTACCGAACGCGCCGTACGCGCGAAGGGCTAGGACCAGGGGGCCGCTGTCGTGGTCGTGAGTCGCGAAAGGCGACTGGAGGAACTGGTGCAGCTCGTCGAACCAGAGGTTCGCTCGTAGCTTGCTCGCGTGGAAGAGCGTCGCGAAGAGATGCGCGTGCGGGTCGTCGACGTCCTTCATGATCTGTTGGGTGGCGACGGCCAGGTCTTGGGGCGAGTCGACCGTGTCCCGGGTACGGGTGCCGAATTCGAGCGCCCACGCCTGGGTGATCTCGTGACGATGGTCGGGCTGCTCGATGTGGCTGCCCAGCCAGGCCCCGCAAGCAGCTGCGATGGTGATGCTGGGGTTGGCACGCAGGCGCAGCGCCCAGTACTGCCGGGCGAAGATTAGCCACCGGTCGGTGCTGTCCACCGAGGTCACCGTGAACGGGGGCTGCGCCCCCGCCGCGACGAGGGCCGCTGCCGCATCCTCACCCACGCGGGCGATCTCCCGCGGGTCGTCCACCTTGATCTGGCCGATCCGAGCCACGATTCCGGCGACGTCGTTCTCACTCGTCACCCCCGCACCTTAAACCGGATAGATCCTCCTTGATCCGTGAACAAGGGGGGTCGTTGTGATTCGCCGATCACGAAGACCTGGGGGGAGCGCAACTCCCTCGCTTCTCGGGTGGCGCCGTGGCCCTGGGGGCCGCCGTTACTGCTGGAGCTGCCGTGGAGCGCCGGCCCGAGGGAGGGGTCGGGTGGTCGATGGGGACCACGGTGTAGCCGGACAATTGCAGAGAGCGTGCGTGTCGGTCGGCCTCCTGCTGGCACCCGAACTCGGCGATGATCTGCGTGGGCCGGTCGGCCGAGTCCAGTGCGACGACCGCCCAGTCGCTCTCGCCGGTCCACTCTGTGGGCAGCACCCTGGCGTCGATTCCGGGTTGGGTGCGCGCCCATTCGTCGGCGAGCTGGGGGGCCGCGAAGCCGACGACCGCACGGACCGCACGGTCACGGCTGTCAAGTGTCACGACTCCCCACCCCGCCATGGTGGTGAGGCCGGAGGTGGAGGTGCTCATGCCGCGCCTTCCTGGTTGTCGGCATCGAGGGGGACGGGGGATCAATCCCAGGCGATCATGAACTGGTTGTACGGTGCGGTGATCTGCCGTCCCGGCAGCGGACTGCCGCAGGCGGTGGAGGGCGGGTAGACCCTGATCGTCGGGTCGGGGCCCTCGCGGCGGTGCGCGTCCCACATCTGGATGTCGTAGCCGAGCAGGTCCGCGACCTCGTGTCGATCCGGGCCGTAGGCGGCAACCCGGACCTCTACGGCGCTGTCTTCGATGGGCTCGATGTCGAGGAAGGCGAGGGTGCCGCGCTTCCACACCGCTGACACGCCGTCAGGGCAGGGCCGGGTCATCGGAGTCTGCTGGTCGCTGACCGGCTCGACGTACAACCGGCCATAGAGTGGCCGGACGACGGCCAGCGTCAGATCCAGATGGGGGAGCAAGCTGGCGGGCAGTGTCACACCGGTGCGTACCAGGTGTCGCTGCCCGATGATGGCGTCCCGCAGCGCGCCGGCGTCTACGTCCTGGCCCGCGGCGTCCAGCCGCACCCCGGCGGACAGAAACGTCGCAGTGCGCCGAGGGCTCTGAGACCGTCCAGGGAACGGACGTATCGAGTCCGAGACGAGCAGACCGCCGTCGCGCACGAAGGCCACCGCCCTGTCCAAGCCACGCAGCCGCAGAGGGAGGACGAGTCGTCCTCCCTCTGCGACTTCGCTAACCAGCTCCGGGTGGATGTCCGTCGGAGCGTGGAGAAGCACTCGGTCGTAGGGCATGCGTAGCCGCCCCGCGATGTCCCCACCTACCAGCTCGACGTTGAGGAAGCGGGGATCGTTGAGTCCTGCGGCATTCCTGCTGATTTTCAGGGCGTCGACATCTGTCGTCACGACCTTGCCGGTCCTACCGGCCAGCACGGACAGCAACGCCGTGCTGTATCCGTCAGGAGAGCCGATCTCCAGAACGCGGGAACCGGGCTCGACCGCGAGCTGGTCGAGCATCACCGCGACCGCGGCTGGTACGGATGCCCACCGCCCGACGCCGTAGCCGCCGAAGGCGCCGTCGCCATACACCTCCTCGAAGGCGACGCCGGACACGAACCGCTCGCGCGGAACCGCGCGCATCGCCGCCTCGACCGTCGTGGACACCGCCGCAACAGCGAGAACGCGGTCGACCATCACCGCGCGCAGTGCTGCAGCCGAGACGACCGACCCGTTGGAGGTCATGACGCCGAGGGGAGCATGTCGTCGTACTCCCCGCGCTTCGCCGCGCTCACGAAGTCGCTGAATGCACCAGGTGAGTTCCGTACCGCCTGGCCCAGACTCGACCGGATCAGAACGCGGGGCCCATCAAGGGCGACCTCGATGATGTCGGGCACTGCGGGGTTGACCTGGGACGGTCGTCGCCATTCCAGCGCGGGAAGGACGGGCGCGGCGGTGGGGGGTAGGGACACGGTTTCCTTCGCAGGTTGTGGATGGAACCGCCGAACCCGAGCCGTTCTTTGACGGCGCGGGCCCGGCGGGCTCGTGGGAAGGTTCTGTCGTAACTACGGAGAAAGCACCCGGCGTACGGCGGTCAAGTGCATCACCCGCTCGGTGATGCGCACACCGCTCTGTTCCGCGCCGAGGAACAGCGCATGCTCGTATCTGCTGATCAGACTTTGATCTCTGATCACTTTTCTCATCATCGCCTCTGTGGACAGGCCACCAGGCGTGACCGGTCTCAGTAAGTAGGCCTTTACGGAATCGGCGTCTCTGAGATCCGTTGTCACCGAGTCGAATCGGGGAAGACCCGCATCCAGGCCTACGAGCTGACCGGAGAGAACGATCCCGCGTTCGCTGAAGAGGTGCGCAGCGCGCAGCGCGGGGATCGAGTTCGCGACAGCAGCGTGGACGAAGTGAACCTCGGAACGGCTGATGCCCTGCCAGCCAATGTCCATATGTCGTTCCGCGTGGAGCGGCTCGCAGATGGAAAGGCGCCCGCCCACCTGGAGGACCCGCGCGGCCTCGGTCATGAGGCCACGCAACGGCGACCAGTATGCGAACACCCCACTGCCTACAACCACCTGCGCCGACGCAGAGGGAATGTCCAAGATGGACGGATCCGTACCGATCCATCGGGCCGTACCTCCGTCAGGTATCGGCCGCGCCTGCCGGATCGGGGGCACCACCGGCGTGACCGTCGACACGCTGCCGGACGAGCCGACCCGACGTAGCGCCTCAAGCGTGAGCAGCGCGGTCTCGTCGCCGAGATTGACGACATGGTCACCGGGCCTGATACCGGCGTCGTCGAGAATCCGGGCGCATTCAACCTGCGCGCGCCTCTGATCTACCGGTGACGTTCCGGCGGCCCAACCGGGCGCGGGTCGCGACTCCACCGCTTCAGACCTGAGCATCGCGGCCCGCCACATGAGATTGTCCGAGTCCATCACTGCCAGCGGCGGACCACGGCGCGGTGAACTGCGCGTGCCCGTCGAGCATGCCCGCGATATGCGCGGCATGCGGACCCGCCTTTCTCGGGTCCGGCCGGTTGGCGGCGGCGTCGATGATCACATCTACTCCATGAATAGCGGAAAGATCCTTGGCGAATGTTTGGCGTCGCCGACGCCGGAATTTCCGGTTCCCTGGCAACCAGATTCCTGGGGCTGCGGGTGGGAAGGCGCTACTCGGCGGAGAGACAGCTTCCTTCCCACCCGGCCATCCCGTCCCGTTCACCACCGGACCGCAGCAGGGCGGCAACCGCCGGTCGCGGTGGGGCGGGTGGCCCCAGCGGGAACCTCCAGCGAGCCGGACCCGGCCGGCGCATCTGTGGGGCACGCGCGCTCCTCTGCAGGTCCGGGCGGGTGGCCAGTGGTGTCCCGCTGTGCACGACTCATGACACAGGGCGTGACGTGACTGTGGAAGGGTGGGAACTTCCTTTTCGTGGGTGGGAAATTTTTTCCCACCCACGGCGCGCCGAGGACGAGAGGGAGACTGGTGGACGCTGACGGGGTCGAAGTGCTGAAGGAGGCCCTGGCCACACGCTTCATCGAGCTTCAGGAGGCACACGGCCTGTCGGGCATCCAGCTGGAGCTCCGCACCATGCACGACAAGAACAACGTCTATGCCATCCGCAACCGGGGGCGGTTGCCCACCCGCGAGGTTCTACAGTCCTACGACCGCGAGTTCGGGACTGGCACGGAGCTCACCGATCTTGGTGAACGGGTCCGCGCGGCGCAGAAGGCCCGAAGAGCCGCCAACGCGGCCAACGCGGCCAACGCGGCCATCTCCCGGACGCGGCCCGCACCGGTGGACGAGGAGGTGAGCGGAACGAACAGGAGGACGTTTTTCGAGTTCGGCGCGACGAGTGTCCTGGCAGTTGAGGCCTACCGGCGGCATGCGGGGAACAGCCTTGACCCGCTGACGCTCGAGGAGCTCGACGACGAGCTCGCCGACTACGCTGAGCGGTTCACCACGACCCCGCATGACCAGCTCGCGCCCGAGATCGCGAAGACCTGGCGACACGCCGAGACGCTCCTGGAAGCCGGCCCCCGACCACGAGCGCAGGCCCAGCTCACCAGAGTCGCCGCGTTCTCCGCCTACTACCTGGGCCGGCTAGCGTTCAACACCGGGAACCGCACCGCGTCACGAAGGTTCATCCACCTCGCGGCGGAGCACGCCCAAGAGATCGACGACCCGGTGCTCACCGGCTCGGTCTTCGAGATGCTCTCCACGCTCGCCTTCTACGGCCACCAGTACAAGAAGGCGGCGAACTTCGCCCGCCGCGGCTTCACGGCGTCCGGCGCGGACCCCTACGTCGCCGGACGTCTCGCCTCTTACGAGGTACGGGCCCACGTCGCGCTCGGTGACGAGTCTGCAGCGCGAGCCGCGCTCACGCTGATGACCAAGCACGTCAGCGTCAGCCCGCCAATCCCTGGAGCGTCCCCGTTCGGACCCACGCACGCAGACCAGACCACCGCACGGACACTCGCTCTCCTCGGAGATGGTCACGCGGCCGAGCCCCTGGCCCGCGCCTCTGTCGAGGCCTACGAACGGACGGGCGGCGGGTTCGAGGATCGGGGAAACGCTGCGCTCAACCTCTCCTGGGCGCTGCTGCTTCGGCCCCACCCCGAGCCCGAGGCCGCTGCCGTCCTCGCGCAGCAGGTCCTGAGCGCGGTCGACATGACCCCAACCTTCTCCGTCCTGAACAAGATCGTCGATGTCGACCGGCGCCTGGACCGGTACGCGCAGCTGCCCGCCGTCCGCAGCCTCCGGGCGCAGCTCGCCGAACGTCCGCGGCCGGCGATCACACAGTGACCACCCCGCAGATCCCGACGGTCGTCACCGATCGGCTCATCCTCCGCGGATGGCGCGACCAGGACATCGAACCGTACGCGGCGATGAACGCCGACCCAGAGACGATGCTCTACCTCGACGGCATCTGCGGACTCGATGACACGATCCGGCTGGTCCAACGCGCGCGGGCACTGTGGGCCCGCCGCGGTCATGGCATGTGGGCGGTCGAGGACCGGGCAACAGGCGAGTTCCTCGGCAGAGCCGGAACCTTCTACGGCGAAGGTTGGCCTGGCGTCGAGGTCGCCGTCTCGCTGCGCCGGGACCGGTGGCGGCAAGGCCTCGGTACGGAGGCCATCACCGCGTCGCTCGACTTCGGATTCGACACCCTCGACGTCGACAGACTGATCACCGTCACCCATCCGCAGAACGCCGGGATGAACGCGATCGCCCGCAAGCTCGGGATGACCTTCCAGGAGGTCGCCGACGTAGGACCATGGCGCGCGAACAACGTCTACACGATCACTCGTGGCGAGTGGGCTGCCCGCCGCAGAGAGGCCGAGTAGGCCGCCGAACTGAGCGTGGACAGGAAGGGGCTACGTGAGTTACCTGTGGGTTGATCTCCACGACATCAAGGTCAGCGAGGGCGCTGCGACCACGACCGCCTTCGCCAACAGCGACTTCGGATGGTCCGGACCGCCGCCCACCGTTGGGACTGATCTCACCGTCGGCGACGACGAAGGCCACCGCTGCCCCGGCGCAGTCGTCGCTGTGGACGGAGATCTCGTGACGGTCCGACTCGCCCTCAATGATCTCTGTCGACAGCAAGGTCGGCGGCGCTGACCGCGCAGCTTAGGCTTCGTCTTGACCGCCGTCCCTCGTCCCCTACATGAAGATAGTCAACGTCGTTGACGAACCCGCGCCATTCTCGATCTTGAAATTGATGATCAGTGGCTCTCGGCGATCCTGACCGCCGCGCGACAGTGATTTCATCGTGGCGGTGAACTGAACGTCACTGTGGCCGGGGCCCCACGGCGCCGCCTGGCCATTCTCAGGATTTCTCCGCTGGTTCGACGCGTATCGCGGTGCACTGCGGACGCCATGCCTGCGCTCGGCGGTACGCCCACGCCACCCGCGAGGCCTCCGACCGAGACGTCCAAATCCGGGCCTGGTGCGCAGCCGTGAGCGCCCAGTCCTCCCCGTCGGGACCACCCGTGGCGATGTAGATGGTCGTTCCGTCCCACGTCACCGCCACCCGCCAGCCGGCGGCGGGTTCCGGGCTAGGGGCGTCAGGCACGGTGTACAGCTCACCTTGAGCTTGCCAGAAAATCGAACACATGTTCTCTATTGGGTGGCGGGCGGATCCGCTGGGTCCACCTCGAACAGACGTACGGCGGCCACCTCACGCCCATAAGTAGAGCTACCGGTTCGCCGGGCCTACCGTGATCCGGTCCGGCCCGACCGGCGCGCGGCTGCGGACTGCGCACGTGGGGCGAAGCCGGTGCGGGCTGACCGGCTTGCTGGCATGCGTGCTGCTGTCGACTGCACCCGCGCCGCCGCCTTCGCCGTCATCGGCGCTGGCCGAGCGGCTGAGGTGCTTCGTGCGGAGCCTTTTCCACTGCTCATCATGGTCACCTTCCTTGCGTGGCCGCCCGCCGCCGGCGGCGACCCGACCGGGTCGGGTGTCGCCATGGTGCTGACCGGCCGGTGGTCGTCTGGTTGATGCGGCTGCCGTGGCCCCCGCGGGATCCGCCCACGGTGCCTAGGCTCGCCGGCAGCGGGCCGTCGGAGGGTAGTCCCAGCGCGGCGCGGTACGCGGCATCCCGCGCGGCGCGTCGGCGCCTTGCCCGCTCGTTCGTCACCGTCACCACCCCCGCTCGCGTCCCCCTGTCGTCCTTCCCCGCAACCCGTTTCAGCGACCAGATCGCTCATGGCACGTCTCCCGCCATACCGGAGACCACGAAGTCCGGTCGGACACACGCGCGTGGTGGCGTGGCGCTGACCCCGCCGGGCGGGTGATGGGAAAAGTGCCACGGAAGCCGTGGGCCGGCAAGCCTCGGCCTTCGGCCGACCCCTTCGGGGCTGACGGGCTGGCCGGCCCGCAACTCCCGTGGCCTCCGATCGGTCAACCCGCCCGGCAGGGTCAGCAGATTCCACGGCCATCTGCGCTGCCGCGGCGGGCCTCCCCCTCCGCCACGTTCGAGCAGGTGATCGGTCATGCCTCGCAAGATCTGCCTTATCTGTTCCCGGCCGCTGGTCATGTTCCAGCTGCTCGGCGCGGAGATCTGGATACACGCGCCCGGCCAGGTCGAGGACCGCGACCACATGCCCTTGCCGGTCGACGACATCGACTGGTCGGTGCGGCAGCGGTGCGACTTCTGCAACGCGGATCCGGCCGTGGGCCTGCTGCCGGTCGCTGGGGAGATCCGGATGCCCCTTTCCGTCATCTGCGTGAACGAGCCGTGGGCGGTGTGCGCGACCTGCCGGGACCTGATCTCCGCCAACCAGTGGGACGACCTCATCCGCCACATAGCGGACACGGTCATCGCCACCAGGATTGTCTCGGAGACGACGAAGCACAGCCTGCTCGACGAGCTAAGCCAGCTGATCCGCGAGGTCCGCACCCACGCCACTGGCCCAGTCCAGCCCCTTAACGAATGCACACCCGAATCACCCATCGGCGGGAAAGACGAGGAAGTGTCGTAGAGGTCGCCTACGATAAGGGACGGCCGTCACGCTGGCCTGCTCCGAGCCTCACCGCTCCTGCGCGTCCACGCCGCGCTGCACGAGGCGACGAGGACAAGGGTCCACGACTCGCGTGATCTCCCCCTCGTCATCGACCCCGAGCGGGATGAGCGTGGGACATCCCGCCGCGGAGAACGACGATGACCAGCGACAAGGCCCGCAAAGCCGCTGTCCGCGCCCGAGCGGGTGCCACCGGCGAGCCATACTCGGTAGCTGCCCGCGCCCTGGCTGACCAGACGACCACCACCCCAGGCGTGACCGGTCTCGACCCGCAGCTACTGGCCCCGTACCCCGACGAGTCCGACGTAATGGTCGACGAGCTGGGCTGGCGAGTGCTCCCCATCGACGCGGCGCCGGAACTTCGCGCCCGCGTTGAGGCGACATGGCGGCCGGTCGCTGCGGCGCGGCCATGCCGCTGCTCGGGCCCGTGTAGCCACGGCGCGCCCTGCACGTCCCAGGCAGAAGCGGCCGGAGGCTGTCCTGGCCGGCTGATCCACGTCGACCGGTACCCAGGCTCACCGTTCTCCGAGACCACCTGGGAAGACACTTACCAATGCGACGACGCCTGCGGCGAGCAGTTCACCAGCGTGCTGGAGCTGCCCGGCCTGCCGTGGGGCGACCGTCCCGAGACCAGCGGCGCCCTGCGGATCTACGAGGGGACCCGGCACCCCGCGTTCGAGGATGCCGGCGGCTGTCCAGAATGCGGCGCCGGGCCCGACTACTACTCCTGCTTCTGTAGTACCGACGACGGCTGTCCGGAATGCGGCGCTGGCGGCTCCGACGATCCGTACGGGGAGTGCGTGTGCGAATCGGAAGCGGCGTAGACGCTGCGCTGGCTGCGGCTGCCCGGGGCCTGGCTCTCTTCCCACTGGCCCCGGGCAGTCGCCAACCGGCTCCCGGCTGGCAGCGCCACTGCACCACCGACCCAGGCCAGGTCGCCCAGCTGGCATCAGCCGGCACCGCGTTGGGGGTCGGGTGCCGTGCCTCCGACATCGTCGTTCTCGACCTCGACCGTCATCCCGGCGAGCCGGACGGGATCGCCGGATTCGCCGCGGCCTGCGCCGCGCACGGCGCCCGCTGGCCGGACACGTTCACCGTTCGCACCCCGCGCGGCGGATTACATGTGTACTTCGCGGCCGCCGGCCGGCCGATCGCGTCGACGTCCGGTGGGCGCACACTCTTGGGCCCCGGCATCGACACCCGCGGTCCCGGCCGACGCAGCGGCGGATACCTGCTCGCCCCCGGCTCCCGTACAACGACCGGTCGCTACCTCATCGAGCACGACCGGCCGATCACGCCACTGCCCGCCTGGCTCGTTCGACTGCTCGCCGTCCGACCTCTCCCCCGCTCTATCGGATCCGTGACAGCGGCGCCGCCTAAGACAAGCGCGAGCGATGCTGGTACCTGACCCTCGATGGGAAGCGCATCGCGCCCAGCTCGCTCAACATTCCGTTCCGCGCCACCGCAGAATTTCGCGCCCGCGTCGCTACAGAATGAGTCTCCATACCCCGCACTGCGAGCGCGATATCGACGATCCGTCGTGCCGGAGTATCAGATTGTGGCGTAGTCCCTCTGCCTACCTGGTTGTGGACATGGAGGCAAAATGACTCCTTGTGGTTGATCTGGATGCGCGTGATCGGTGTCGCTGGTTGTTGACCCATCGCTACTGGATCGGTTGGAGTGGCAGCAGTCCAGTCCCCTCCGCGGAAGCGATCGCGATGGTGGCCACGGTCGCCTCGACGACCGTCGATACCGCTCCGCTCGCCGACGACATTCACGCGGCCCTGGCCCTGCTCTCCGACGCCCGCGAGACCCTGGACTACTGCGAGCTGGTCCTGCTGGATGCCGGCCGCCGCGCTGAAATGACCTGGGAGACCCTCGGGACCGCCCTTGGTCACACCACATCCACCGCCCGCAGCACCACCTCCACCCGGGCCCGACGGCTGCTGGCGCGTTGGCCCGGCTATCGTTCCCAACTCCCCCGCGGCCTTCGCCAATGACCGTTGTCAGCCTTTGTCATGCGTGGTCCTGTCCCTGTCCGGTGTAGCCGGGCAGGTGGCGCCGTGGCGGGCGGGCTGATCTGTGGTCTCCCTTTCCCGGCTGGTCAGCCTGCACCACGTCCGTGGCCGTCGTCCACCGTCGGCCT